>CAIQDO010000569.1 GCA_903870555.1 uncultured Caulobacteraceae bacterium | reverse complement strand
GGGCCTCCCGTATCGGCTGCGGCCCGTCGATCTGCTGGCGGGCGTCGAGCACGACGCGGAATTCCTGGCCATCAACCCCGCCGGGTTCATCCCGGCTATCCAGGACGGCGACGTCACCATGGTCGAGTCGATCGCCATCATGGAATATCTGATGGCCCGCCACGGGCCGACGCCGCTCGCGCCGGACCCCCACGATGCGGCCTTCCCCGCCTATCAGCAGTTCCTGCACCTGGGCGAAGCCGGCCTCGCCGCGTCAATTTATTTCGTCAGCGGCGCCCGCAACATCGCCCCCGAATCCGAGCGGAACAACTGGAGCGCCCGTCAGGCGCTGGAGGTGTTTGAGAGCCGGCTCGGGCTGGTGACGGGCCGACTGGCGAGGTCGCCCTATCTCGCCGGAGACCGGTTCACGGCCGCCGACATTTCGGTGACCTACGCCCTGGAGCTGGCGCAGAGAAACATCGGCTTCGTGCTGGGCGAGGCGGAGCGGGCCTATGTGGCCCGCACCACCGGACGCGGCGCCTACAGGCGGACCATGGAAACCTGTCACGCCACCCGGGCCTGGGCCGCCGAGGCGGCCGGTCGCTGAATGGTCCCGGCGCTCAAGCGGCAGACGAGACCAGGGTCTCGCACACCAAAGGACAGAGCGATTGCACCTCTCGCTGATCTCCCTGGTGGTGACCGACTACGACGAGGCCATCGATCACTATGTCGGCCAGCTGGGCTTCACACTGTCGGAGGATACGCGGCTTTCGGACGACAAGCGCTGGGTGGTGGTGGCGCCCTCGCCGGGCGCGCAGACTGGATTGCTGCTCGCCAAGGCGGTGGGCGACAGGCAGACCGCCGCCGTCGGTGACCAGTCCGGCGGCCGGGTGTTCCTGTTCCTGGAGACCGACGACTTCGCCGGGCGTTTCAAGGCCATGTCCGAGGCCGGGGTGAATTTTCGCGAGCCGCCTCGGCGGGAAGCCTATGGCAAGGTCGCCGTCTTCGAGGACCTCTACGGCAACCGGTGGGATCTGATCGAGCGAAACGGAGGAGTCTCGCGGCCATGAAAGCCTACCTCGTCCTCGACCTGGCGATTCACGACTTCCCGGGGTTTCGGCCCTACATCGCGGCCATTCCGGCGTTCATCGCCAGGCACGGCGGGCGGTACATCGTCCAGGGCGTGGAAGCGACGGTGATGGAGGGCGACTGGAAGCCGGAGCGGATGGTGGTGATCGAGTTTCCGTCGCGCGAGGCCGCCGAGGCGTTCCTTTCCGACCCCGATTGCCAGTCCCTGTTCCGGATTCGACACGAGACCACGACGAGCCGACTGGTGCTGGTGGACGGCTGTACCTAGCCATGGCCGATTCCGCGCGAGACCTCGCGGCCCGCGCCTGGGTCGAGGTCCGTGAGTTGCTGGATCTCCAGCTGTCGCCGCTGGGCCTTCGGGCGATGGAGGCGCTGTCGCCACAGCCGGGCGAAACAATCGTCGACGTTGGCTGCGGCGCCGGCCAGACGGTTTTGCAACTGGCCGAGCGGGTCGGGCCGGCGGGGCGGATCATCGGCGTCGACATCGCGCCCCTGCTGCTGGAGGCGGCGCGGGTCCGGGCGAAGGGCCTGACCCAGGTCGCCTTCGTCGACGGTGACGCCCAGACCCTGGCATTTCCGGACAAGAGCGTCGACGGCGTGTTCTCCCGTTTCGGCGTGATGGCCTTCGCCGATCCGGTGGCGGCGTTCGCCAACTTCCACCGGATGCTGAAGCCCTCGGGCCGTCTGGCCTTCGCCTGCTGGCGTTCGCTGGCGGAGAACGAACTGGACCAGCTGCCGCTGCGGGCGGCGGGGCTCGAGGCGATGGCCGATCCGACGCCGTTCCGCTTCGAGGACGCGGAGGTGTTGCGCGCCACGCTCACCGCCGCCGGTTTCCGGAAGATCGACATCCAGGCCCATGATGAGGCCGTGTCCAGCGGCGACCTGGAGGCGATGCTGACCGTGCTGCTGCGCGTGGGTCCGCTCGGGCGCATCCTGAGGGAAAACCCCACGCTGCGGGCCGCCGCCGAACGCCGCGTCCGCGCCGCCCTCGCGGCGACGGGAGATCGGTCCCGGGTCGCCCTGAAGGCGGCGACCTGGATCGTCAGCGCGGGCGTTTAAGTCGACTCAGACCGCGACGTCGAACGCCGCCTCGGTCTTGGCCCGGATTTCGTCGACGCTCACGCCGTTCGCCAGCTCGATCAGCGTCGCCCCGCCGCCCTTGCGGTCGATCTCGAACACGCCGAGGTCGGTGATCAGCAGGTCGACGACGCCGGCGCCGGTCAGGGGCAGGTTGCAGGCCTTCAGGAACTTCGGCGCGCCGGATTTCTCGACATGGTCCATCACCACCACCACCCGGCGGACGCCGGCGACGAGGTCCATCGCGCCGCCCATGCCCTTGACCATCTTGCCGGGCACCATCCAGTTGGCCAGGTCGCCGGTCTGCGAGACCTGCATGCCGCCGAGGATGGAGAGGGCGATGTGGCCGCCGCGGATCATGGCGAAGCTGTCGGCGCTGGAGAAGTAGGACGAACTGTCGAGCTCGGTGATGGTCTGCTTGCCGGCGTTGATCAGGTCGGCGTCGGCCTCGCCCTCATAGGGGAACGGGCCCATGCCCAACATGCCGTTCTCGCTCTGGAGCGTCACGCTCATGCCGGCGGGGATGTGGTTGGCCACCAGGGTCGGGATGCCGATGCCGAGGTTGACGTAGAATCCGTCGCGCAGTTCCTTCGCCGCGCGGGCGGCCATGTCGTTGCGGGTCCAGGCCATCAGGCGGCTCCTTCCACGGCGGTCACCTTCGGGCGGGTGGTGAGCTGTTCGATGCGCTTCTCGAAATGGGCGCCCTTGAACAGCCTGTCGACGAAGATGCCGGGGGTATGGATGGCGTCCTTGTCGAGGGCGCCGACGGGGACCAATTCCTCGACCTCGGCGATGGTGATCTTGCCGGCCGTGGCCATCATCGGATTGAAGTTCCGCGCCGTCTTCCGATAGATCAGATTGCCCTCGGCGTCGCCCTTCCAGGCCTTGACGATGGACAGGTCGGCGGTCAGGCCCCGCTCCATCACATAGAGCTCGCCGTCGAAATCGCGCACCTCCTTGCCCTCCGCCACCAGGGTGCCGACCCCGGTCTTGGTGAAGAAGGCCGGGATGCCGGCGCCGCCGGCGCGGATGCGCTCGGCCAGGGTGCCCTGGGGGTTGAACTCGAGCTGCAGCCGGCCCGACAGGTAGAGCTGCTCGAACAGTTTGTTCTCGCCGACATAGGAGCTGATCATCCGGTCGATCTGGCCCTCGGCCAGCAGCAGGCCCAGGCCGAAGCCGTCGATGCCGCAGTTGTTGGAGATCACCGTCAGCCCCTTGGTCCCGATGTCGCGGATGGCGGCGATCAGGTTCTCGGGGATGCCGCACAGGCCAAAGCCGCCCGACATGATGGTCATGCCGTCGAACAGGACGTCGGCCAGGGCGGTCGCCGCGTCGTCGCGAAGTTTCGAAGCCAAGGGCGTTCTTTCCGCATTGCACAATTCAAGGGAAGGTCAGCCATAGGCCGTAAGGGCGATTGATTTCAACCGCGCGGCGTGATGTTGCCTCGCCATGACCCTTTCAGACTCTGAACTGGCAAAAATCGACCCGGTCTCCCTGACGCTGGACGACGTTGAGCCGGAGGCCTTCGCCGCCCGCCTCGGCGCCAGCTTCGCCCGCTACGGCTTCGCGGTGGTGGCCGATCACGGCCTGGATCAGGGGCGTATCGACGCCCTGCTGGCCGACATGAAGTCGGTCTTCGCCCTGCCCGAGGTGGTCAAGCGCCGCTCCCTGATCGAGGGCGGCAAGGGGCAGAGGGGCTATACCGCCTTCGGCGTCGAGACGGCCAAGGGAGAGACCTGGTCGGACCTGAAGGAGTTCTGGCACGTCGGCCGGGAGCTGCCGGACGGCCATCCGCTGCGGCCCTACATGCCCGCGAATGTCTGGCCGGAAACGCCCGCATCGTTCCGCGACGACGCCCTGTGGCTGTTCGACGCCCTGGAGGCCATGGGCGGGCGGGTGCTGCGGGCCATCGCCCGCTATCTGGTGTTGGGCGAGACCTTCTTCGACGGACCGATCGAGGACGGCAACAGCGTGCTGCGGCTGCTGCACTATCCGCCAGCCGATTTCGACGGCCCGAACATCCGCGCCGGCGCCCACGCCGACATCAACGCCATCACCCTGCTGCTGGGCGCCGAGGAGGCGGGGCTGGAGGTGCTGACCCGCGACGGAAGCTGGCTGGCGATCAGCCCCCCGGCCGGCGCCCTGGTGATCAACATAGGCGACATGCTGGCCCGCCTGACCAACGACGTCCTGCCCTCGACCATCCACAGGGTCGTCAATCCGGCGGCGGAGCGCCGCGGGGTGGCGCGCTATTCGACGCCGTTCTTCCTGCATTTCCGGCCGGATTTCCTGATCGAGACCCTGCCCGACTGTGTCGCCCCGGATCGGCCGGATCGCTACCCGACGCCGATCACGGCGCACCAGTATCTGACCCAAAGGCTGGAAGAGATCGGTCTGGCCTGAGCCCCGGTCAGACGCGCCAACGCCCAGCAGACAAGTTTTTATTTGTATCGATTAGGGTTAGCGCCGAGCGATCGCGCGATCGCCTACAGTGATCACAGCGATATTTTGCCTTTTCACCGAATTGTGAATGATCCCTGACGGCTTTTGGGCCGTACCATCAGGTGTTGCGAGCCCCTTGTGGGACCGCGATGGGGAAACGTCCAATAATAGCCCGCGGATGCAAAGCCGAATACCTCGGCGTGTGTCGCGGTCAAAAGCATCGGGAGCCTATCATGACGCATGCGATATCGCGTAGCGGCCGGACCCGCTCGCACAGCGGAACAACCTTGGGGTTGGCCTGCGCCGCCCTGACGGTCGTCATCGGCGGCGGGGCCCAGGCGGGAATCGCCTACATCGGCGGTGTGGGCGATACCGTCTACGGCGTCACGGCCTATGGCGGCGCGCCGCAAGCCCCGCCCAACTTCCTGCTGACCAACAACCTGACCACCTTCAACGACATCCTGACCTCGCCGGGCGGCGGCTTTCTGACCGCCAATCCGGTTGTGGCCGCCAACATCGCTCAGACAGGCGTACAGCCTCTGGGGCTCTATTCCTTCCAGGTTGGCGGCGGCAATGGAAATGGCCTGTTCGGCGCGGGCGATACCTTGATCACCGGGCCGCAGGTCGGCTTCACCCTGTCGGACTCGGCGCCGGGCGGCGGCTCGGCCTCCTACTCCATCACCTCCTGGACCACCAATTACCTGATCACGGCGGGAGGGTTCGCCGGAGACCTTGGAACCTATCTGTCGATCGGCGGGGTTTTGCCGGCGATCAATTCAGCCGCCGCCGTGTCGCTGGTGTCGAATTACTATCTGAACGGGGCCTATGTGGGCCAGACCACGCCCTTGATCCTGGCCGCGGCCGGCAACGGCAACTTCCAGGCGATCGGGGGCAATGGCGCGGCCTTGGCCTTCGGCGCGGGCGGCTCCTATCGCGGCCTCGCGATCGACAACGTTCTCGGAGCCCTGCCGGCCGGCGACACGCTCAAGGTGGTCAGCACCCTTACCGCCTACGCCGACCCAGCCAGCATCGACTCGATTGCACCGGACCTGAGCCTCATCCCGGGCGCCGTCCTGCCGACGTCGATCAGCGACGTGGCTGGAGACGTGCCTGAGCCTACGGCCTGGTCGCTGATGCTGATCGGCGCCGGCGCGACCGGCTTTGGTCTTCGGCGGCGTCGGAGCCCGGCCGCCGCCGCCCGCCCGGCCTGACGGTCAGTCCAGGACGCAGTCTGCCAGCCCCTCTCGGGCCACCGTGCCCGAGCGCGCCTCGATCTTGCCGGTGCGCTGGCGGACATAGGGGCCAGGCCGGGCGGCCTTCCATTTCAGCGGGCTGGGCAGGATGGCCGCCAGCCGGCCGGCCTCGGCGGCGTTGAGGTCGGCGGCGGCATGGTGGAAATAGCGGCGCGAGGCGGCCTCGACGCCATAGACGCCGGGACCCATTTCCACGCTGTTGAGATAGACCTCCATGATCCGACGCTTGCCCCAGATCGTCTCGATCAGCACGGTGAACCAGGCCTCGGCGCCCTTACGCAACCAGGACCGCTCCGGCCACAGAAACACGTTCTTGGCCGTCTGCTGGCTGATGGTCGAACCGCCGCGAATCTTCCCCGGACGTTCCTCGTTATGTTTCAGCGCCCTGTCGATGGCCTGGAAATCGAAACCGTGGTGGGCGCAGAAGCCCGTATCCTCCGAGGCGATCACCGCCCGGGTCATCTGCGGCGCGATCCGGCTGAGTGGAATCCAGCGGTGATCCAGGCCCTTGCCGTCGATCAGCCGTTCGATCATCAGTATGGTCACCGGCGGCGGAACGAAGCGATAGATCGCCACCCACAGCGGCGGTCCGATCAGCAGGACCAGCACCGCGGCCATCAGCAGGCGGCCGATCGCCGCGACTAGGCCGCCCGACCGTCGCGCGGAACGTCCATACCTCGCCGGTCGCGCCATCGCCGTCCGTCTCCCGTTCACCACGCCCCGGAAAGACAGGATCGCGTCGAAACAGGGTTGCGTCGAGCGCCCGCTTCGCGTCAAGCCGCTCCCTGACAAGGGTTCGAGGGGAGGCGGAACGATGGATGTAACCGAGGCGGTGGCGCGGCGGATGTCGGTGCGGGCGTTCAAACCCGATCCGGTTCCCGGCGAGGTGGTGCGGGGCATCCTCGAGGCGGCCCACGGCGCGCCGTCCGGCGGCAACCTCCAGCCCTGGCGCGTCCACGCCCTTTCGGGCGAACCGCTGGTCGAGTTCAAGGCCCTGATCGCCGCCAGCCCGATGGAAGAGACGGAGTACGACGTCTACCCCGCCAACCTGTGGGACCCCTACCGCAGCCACCGCTATGAATGCGGCGAAGACCTCTACGCTTCGATCGGCATCGGCCGCGACAACCGCGCCGGCCGCCTGGCGCAGATGAGCAACAATCTGAAGTTCTTCGGCGCGCCGGTGGCGCTGTTCTTCTCCCTCGACCGCAAGCTTGGCCCGCCGCAGTGGTCGGACATGGGCATGTATATGCAGACCCTGATGCTGCTGGCGGTGGAGAGGGGACTCGACACCTGCGCCCAGGAGTTCTGGAACCGCTATCCGCGGACGGTGGCGCGCTTCGTCGGCCTGCCCGACGACCACATCCTGTTCTGCGGCATGGCGCTGGGCTATCGCGACGAGGCCGCCCCGATCAACGGCTGGCGGGCTAGGCGCGCGCCTTTCGATAGCTGGTGCCAGATGCAGGGCTTCGACTGACTCTGGCCGGCGGGGCTTGATTCCCGCCGCCGCGTGCGGTCATCAAGCGCCCAAACAAGTCAAACAGCTGTTGGAGTGACGCGTGACCGCCCAGATCCAGGACCCCTTGACCGCGGTCGCCGACGAAAGCACCGGCACCAAGCCGGTCGCCGACTCCCATCGTTTCGACGAGAGCCGTCTGGCGGCGTGGCTTGAGGCCAATGTCGAGGGCTATGCCGGACCGCTGGAGGTCCGGCAGTTCAAGGGCGGCCAGTCCAACCCGACCTATCAGCTGGTGACGCCCGGCAAGACGTACGTCATGCGCCGCAAGCCGCCGGGCAAGCTGTTGCCCTCGGCCCACGCCGTCGACCGCGAATTCAGGGTGATCAGCGGCCTTTGGCCCACCGGCTTTCCGGTGGCGCGGCCCTACGGCCTGTGCCTGGACGAGGCGGTGATCGGCACGATCTTCTATGTGATGGACATGGTCGAGGGCCGGATCCTCTGGGACCAGACCTTGCCCGGCTATTCGCCGGCGGAACGCCACGCCATCTTCATGGCCAAGCTGAAGACCCTGGCCGATCTGCACAGGATCGACCCCGCGGCGGTCGGCCTCTCCGACTTCGGCCGGCCCGGCAACTATTTCGCGCGGCAGATCGACCGCTGGACCAAGCAGTACCGCGCCTCCGAGACCGAATCGATCGCGCCCGTCGAACGGCTGATCGCCTGGCTGCCGACCACCGTCCCCGACGACGACACCACCACCATCGTCCATGGCGACTACCGCCTTGACAATATGGTGCTGCACGCCACCGAGCCGCGCGTGATCGCCGTCCTCGACTGGGAACTGTCGACCCTCGGCAATCCCCTGGCCGACTTCACCTATCTGCTGATGAACTGGGTCAATGGCGCCATCGCCACCATCCCGGACCTGGAAGCCCACGGCATTCCGACGGTGGAAGCGTATGTCGCCGAATATTGCCGCCTGACCGGCCGGACCAGGCTGCCCGACACCGACTGGTATTTCGCCTACAACGCCTTCCGGATGGTGGGCATCCTGCAGGGCATCGTCGGACGCGTCCGCGACGGCACCGCCAACAGCCCGATGGCCCTGGAACGCGCCGCTCGCATCCCCGCCCTGGTCGACCTGGCCTGGGCCTTCGCCCAGAAGGCGGGCGCGAAGTAGGCCCGAGGAAGTCTGGAGAGGTTGAGCGGGCGGAAAAGCCGTCTTTCAACGCCAAGACGCCAAGAGCGCCAAGCGGCCCGTCCGACCTCTCCAGAGCCGGCGACCCAGTCGTCGGTTAGTTTGCGCGCTTCGCGCGCGATCGGATGTCACCGATTCCCTTGGGTCGCCGAGTCTTCCGACACCTCTTGGCGTCCTTGGCGGCTTGGCGTTTCAAGGCCGCAACTCCAAAACCCGCCAGGAACGTCGCCTACCGTCCGAGGGCGGTGAGGGCGGCGCTGTGGGCGGAATCGAGGTACTCGTCCAGGCGGGTGACCTTGCCGTCCTTCATCCGCACAACCACGCAGGCCGGCATGGCCCAGGCCGTTCCGTCGGGCAATGTCGCCTCCAGCACATGCTGTTGCAGGAACCCGTCCTTCAGCGCCTCGCGGCTCAGCACGCGATAATGCCGCTCGGGCAGCTTGCGGGCGATCCAGGACAGGACCTTGAGGTTCTGGTCGACCGTCTGTTCGAGGCCGTCGTTGTTGTGCCAGATCTTCGCGTCCGGTGCGTAGCACGCCCGAACAGCCTCGGCGTCGCCGGCCTGAATCGCGCCCATGAAACGCTCTGCGAGATCAAGAATATCAGCTTCGGTCATGTCTTGGCCCTCCCAGGCGGCCGTCCGGCTCAGGCCGGAATCGGCGGATCCGATTCGGCCTCGTCGCGCACGACCTTGGCCTCACCGAGCTTATCGACTTTGCCAAGTTTGAGCTTCTTGGCCTTCTTTTTCTTCTTCACGGCGCTCTTGTCGCCCGCGGGCGGCTCGGCCCCCCGCGTGCGCGCCTTGGTCGGCTCATCCGCCGCGGCGGCCAGGGTTCCCAGGATCTTCAGCAGGCTGTCGCGCTTCTTGGGCGACAGCAGCGACAGCAGCCGGTCGTCGGCTTCCGCCGCGGCGTCGGCGCCGCCGCCGAGCGCTTCACGGCCGGCCTCCGAAAGGTGGACGGTATTGGCCCGGGCGTCGGTGGCGGAACGCTCGCGCAGCAACAGGCCCTTGGCGAGCAGGCGCGAGACCAGGTCGGCGAGGGTGGAGCGGTCAATGCCGGTGGCGCGAACCAGATCGTTCTGGGTCAGACCGTCGGCGGCGCCGACGGCGGACAGGACGGTGAATTGGCGTTGGGTGAGGCTGGTCTCGCCCGCCGCCTCGGCGTGATAGTCGAGCGCCAGTTGCAGGGAGCGGTGCAAAAGGTGCGTGACCGAGCGGCTGAGCCCCTCCCGGACGACCTTGGTCTTACCCTTCGCCATGGCGATTCCCCCGACGCCGGCCCGCATGATATCGCAAACCTATCCGTCCTTGACGTCACTTTGACGACAGAGCCGTCCGTGGACGGCCCGAATTCCTATAGCCTAAAGCCCTGATTCGGGCGGCTCGGGAATATTGTTCGTCCGGTCGATGCGGTTGTGGCGCATCAGGAACGGGGTCTGGGCCAGGGCGAACACCACCGCCGCGATCATCACCGCCAGCCTGAATTCGCCCCAGATCACCGCGCTCAAGGTGCGCCGCACCACTTCGTTGGCGACCGCGCAGGCCCACCAGAACAGGCCATAGCGGATCGCCAGGGTCCGCCAGGCGGAGTCGGGCAGGTCGAACGCCCCGCCGAGCAGGGCCTTCAGAGGGTTCTTCTTCAGCGCCAGACCGCCGAACAGCACCGCGCCCAGCACGCCATCGACGATGGTCATCTTCATCTGCAGGATGTCGGCCCGGTGCAGCAGCAGGCTGGCCCCGCCGAACACCAGGGCGAGCACGCCGCTGAAGGCCGGCAGCGGCGCCAGGCGGCGCTCGACGATCAGGCCGACCGCCAGGGCCAGGGCTGAACCGCCGACCACGAACCAGGTGGCCAGGGCGAAATTGCGGGTGATCAACAGCACCGCGAGAAAGGCCACCGCAGGGGCGCCGTCGACGGCGTGGCGGATCCAGACCGGGGGGGCGCGTCTGTCAGACATGGAGATTTTCAACCATGAAACGGGCCCTCCAGGCCGACGAGAGAACGGGAGAAGGCGCGAGCGTCGAAGGGTTGGAGATCCTCCACGCCTTCGCCAACGCCGATGAGCTTGATTGGCGAGTCGGACGCCTGGGCCACCGGCACCAGCACCCCGCCCCGGGCCGTGCCGTCCAGCTTGGTCATGACGATGCCTGTGACGCCGATGGCGTTGCCGAAGATGTTCTCCTGCGCCAGGGCGTTGCGGCCGACGGTGGCGTCCAGAACCAGCAGGACCTCGTGCGGCGCGTCCGGATCGATCTTGTGCAGGACCCGGATCATCTTGGTCAGCTCGTCCATCAGGCCCTGCTTGTTCTGCAGGCGCCCGGCGGTGTCGATCAGCAGCACGTCGTAGGATTCGGCCCGGGCCCGCTCGAGAGCGTCATAGGCCAGGCCGGCGGCATCGGCCCCGTTGGCCCGCGACAGGAAACCGGCGCCGGCCCGATCGGCCCACACCTTGAGCTGCTCCACCGCCGCCGCGCGGAAGGTGTCCCCCGCCGCGATCAGCACCTTGGCGCCGCGGCCGGTAAGGTCGGAGGCGATCTTGCCCAGGGTGGTGGTCTTGCCCGACCCGTTGACGCCGATGAACAGCACCACATAGGGCCGTGGACCGCCGAGCGGGTCGAACACGCCCTGGCGGGGCAGCAGTTCGGCGGCCACGGCCTCGGCCAGCGCCTCCTTGACCTCGGCCTCGCCGGACGACTTGCCGAACCTCTGGACGGCGAACGCCTGGGTGATCCGCGCCGCGGCCTTGGGGCCGAGATCGGCCTCGATCAGCATCTCCTCCAACTCGTCCAGCCGCGCCTGGTCGAGCGGCCGCGCCACCAGCGCCTGGGTGATCGACTGGCTCATCTGCCGCGACGAACGCGACAGGCCCTCGGTGAGCCGGGAGAACCAGCCCGCGCGGCGCTGCTCGCTCATCGCTGAACCTCCCAGGCGTCGAGCCGCGCCCTCTGGCCGTCGTGACCGGCAATGACGCCGGTGATCAGCGTCCCCGGCGCCACATCGCCGGCGAAGGCCACCTCGGTGAAGTCCTCGGCCCGGGCCCGACCATCGCGTTCCACCAGGGCGCTGACCAGGCGGCCGACGATGCGATCGAGATGTCGCCGGTAACCGGCGTCGCCGGCGGCCCGCAGGCGTCCCGCCCGGACCTTGACCACGGCGGGATCGACCCGGGGCATTCGCGCCGCCGGGGTGCCTGGCCGGGGGCTGAACGGGAAGACATGCAGGAAGGCCAGGTCGGCCTCCTCGACCAGGGCCAGGGTATTGGCGAACGCCGCGTCGCTCTCGGTGGGAAAGCCGGCGATCAGGTCGGCGCCGAAGGCCGTGTCGGGGCGCACGGCGCGCACGGCGGCGATCATCTCCAGGGCCTGAGCGCGGCTGTGGCGGCGCTTCATCCGCTTGAGAATCATGTCGTCGCCGGCCTGCAGCGACAGGTGCAGGTAGGGCGTCAGCCGCGGCTCATTGGCCAGGCAGGCCATCAGGTCCGCGTCGATCTCGGCGGTGTCGATCGACGACAGGCGCAGGCGCGGAAGCTCGGGAACACCGTTGAGGATCCGGCGCACCAGTCCGCCCAGGCTTGGCGCGCCCGGCAGGTCGGCGCCCCAGCTGGTCAGGTCGACGCCGGTCAACACCACCTCGTTGTAGCCGGCGACCGCCAGATCGCGGATCTGATTGACCACCGCCCCGGCCGGCACGGAGCGGGAGTTTCCCCGGCCAAAGGGAATGATGCAGAAGGTGCAGCGGTGGTCGCAGCCGTTCTGGATCTCGACGTGGGCCCGCGCCCGGTCGGCGAAGCCGCTGATCAGATGGCCGGCGGTGCGGCTGACGGTCATGATGTCGGCCACGCGGACGCGCAGGCCGATGTCGGCCAGAGCGCCGGGGGCGGCCTTATCGGCGTTGCCGATCACCAGATCCACCTCGTCCATGGCGGCGAAGGCGGAGGGATCGACCTGGGCGGCGCAGCCGGTGACGACCACCCGGACCCCG
>CAIQDO010000568.1 GCA_903870555.1 uncultured Caulobacteraceae bacterium | reverse complement strand
TGCACTCCATCGCCATGCACAGATCGGCGGCGACGGACGCGGGCGTCATCGGCCGGTCGGCGACGGAGAGGTGCCAGCCGCCGTCGCGGAACGCCATCCGCGGCGCCTGATCCTTCAGGTGATCGGGGAAGCGGTCGTACCAGAGGTCGGTCTCCAGCATGTGGCTGTCGGCGGAGACGATCACCGTGCCCTCGGGCCAGGACCCGGTGGCCGCCTGCGCCTTGCGCTGGGGCGAAAGCGGTATACCCACCATCTCGGGAATCTCGAGTACGAAACCGTCGCCCATGGCCCTCTCCCTTGGCGCCGCCCTTTCCCTGTGTCCGGAATCTAGAACGCGCTCTAAAAAAACTTGGCGCCAAAGCCGGCTTCGATCAATGGAGTTCGATAGGCTGGCGCGTCTCCGGCGTTCCGGTGACGAAATTCAAGTGGGGAGCGAACTGTTGACCGAGTCCAATTCCGCCGCGCGGCGCGAGGCGCTGGCGGCCCTGACCCGTCCTGGCGAGGCCTATGAACTGAAGACGATGGACGTGGCCGGCCTCAGCCAGCCGGTGTTCGTCAACGCCCCCCTGACCCTGCGGGATCTTTACGCCGACACCGTCAGCGACCAGACGTTCCTGGTCTATGAGGACGAGCGGCTGACCTACGCCCAGGCCTGGGCTCTGGCCGGGCGCATCGCCCATGTGCTGGCCACCGACTATGGCGTGGCCAAGGGCGACCGGGTCGCCATCTCGATGCGCAACTACCCGGAGTGGATTCTCGCCTTCAAGGCGGTCACCGCCCTGGGCGCCATCGCGGTGGCCATGAACGCCCTGTGGCGTCCCGAGGAGATGGATTACGGCCTGCGCGACAGCGGGGCGAAGGTGCTGATCGCCGATCAGGACCGGCTTGAGCGCTTCGCCGGGTGCGGTCCCGGACTTGAGACCCGCGCCATCGCCGTGCGTTGCCGGCCCTCCGACCCTTCGATCGCCACCCTCGACGACCTGTTGGCAGCCGCGCCCGACGCGACGCTGCCGGACGTCGATCTCTCGCCCGAGGACCCGGCGACGATCATCTACACCTCCGGCTCAACCGGTCATCCCAAGGGGGTGGTCTCCAGCCACCGCAACATCATCAGCGCCCTGCTGTCGTGGGAGGTCGAGGCCTTGGCCGCCGTGCGCCTGTCCGGCGTCCAGCCCCCGCCGTCGGCCTATCCGCCGGCCACCCTGCTGGCGGTGCCCCTGTTCCACGTGATGGGCTCGCACGTGGTCTACCTCGCCTCCTATCGGGCGCAGCGGAAGATCGTGTCGATGTTCAAGTGGGACCCGGCCCAGGCCGCCGCCCTGATCGAGCTGGAACGCATCACGGCCTTCAGCGGTCCGGCGGCAATGACCGGCGATCTGGTGCGCGAGGCCCGGCGGACCGGCCATGACCTCTCCAGCCTGGCGTCCGTCGGCGGCGGCGGCGCGCCGCGCGCCCCCGAGCAGGTGCGCCAGATCGAGGCCTCGTTCGACAACGCCGCCCCCGGCACCGGCTGGGGCATGACCGAGACCAACGCCATCGGCACGGTGATCGGCGGCGCCGACTACCTTGCCCGCCCCACCAGCGCCGGGCGCTGCCTGGCGGTGCTGCAGCTGAAGGTGATCGACGACGACGGGGCCGAGGTCCCGGCCGGCGAGCGCGGCGAGCTGCTGGTCCGTGGGACCTCGATGTTCCGCGGCTATTGGAACCGCCCCGAGCTCAACGCCGAGATCTTCATCGAGGACTGGTTCCGCACCGGCGACGTGGCCACCATCGACGCGGACGGGTTCCTCTACATCGTCGACCGTATCAAGGACCTGATCATCCGCGGCGGCGAGAACATCGGCTGTGGCCAGGTCGAGGCCGCCTTGCTGATGCATCCGGACGTGCACGAGGCGGCGGTCTACGCCGTGCCCGACGAGCGCCTGGGCGAGGAGGTCGGCGCCACCATCCACGCCGAGCCGGGCCTCGATCTCGACGCCCTGCGCGACTACCTCGGCGAGCACCTCGCCCGCTTCGAGGTCCCCCGCTACATCCGCGCGTCCGCCGACCCCCTGCCGCGCACGGCCTCGGGCAAGGTGCTCAAGCGCCAGCTGCGCGACGAGGCGGTCAAGGCTTTGGCCTAGCTGACGCCTCGGGCCTTGCGCGTGTCGGCCACGGCTCGCGCCAGGGCGTGGCCATCCAGACCGCCGCGGAACAGGGTCGACCCGACGACATAGCCGGGTGTGCCCGGGAGGCCCAGGGACCGCGCCTGCCCGGCGTGGCCCGCGAGCGTCAGGTCGATCTCGGACAGGTGGACGCGAAGATCGGTTTCCAGGCGCGGCCAGTCCACGCCCGCCGCCACGGCGATGGGCTTCAGGGTCGCGGCGGTGATCGGCAGGCGCGTCGTCATCAGCGCGCGATGCAGGCTCAGGTACTTGCCCTGGCGGTCCGCGGCCAGGGCCGCCCGCGCCGCAAGAGTCGAGTTGGCGCCGAAGATTGGCCAGTCCTTGAAGATGATCCGCACTTTTCTGTCGGCGGCGGCCAGCCGCTCCAACGGCGGGTCCGTGGCGCGGCAGATCGGGCATTGGTAGTCGGTGAAGACCAGGATGGTCACGTCCGCATCGGCGGGGCCGACCCGTGGCGAGGCCGGATCGTCGATGATCGCCAGAAGGGCGGGGGTCGGATTCAGGTCCTGGCGATCGACCACCGGCCGGCCGAAATAGAGCGAGGCGGCCACCCCCAGAACGGCCATCACCGCCAGTGTCGCCCTTGGCCGGCGGGCGGCCAGGGAGGTGATGTCGGTCACGGCCGGGTCATGGGCGGCCGTCCACATCGATCGTCGTCCCGCATAGCCGCAGCGGCGCGGGGCGGTGGCTGATGATCAGGGCGCCCTGGCCGGTGCGGGTCAGGCGGGCGTCCAGCGCCGCCACCAGGGCGGCCTCGGTGTGGGCGTCGAGGCCCTCGGTCGGTTCGTCCAGCAGCAGCCATGGGGCGTCGCGCAGCAGAGCGCGGGCCAGGGACAGCCTGCGCCGCTCGCCGCCGGACAGCTGCTCGCCCCCATCGCCGATCCAGCTGTCGAGGCCTTCTGGCAGGCGCCGGACCCGGGCGGCCAGCTGGGCGTCTTCCAGCACCGCCCAAAAGGCGTCGTCGTCGGCGTCGGGGCGGCCGAGACGCAGGTTCTCGGCCACCGTGCCGGTGAGGAGCCGGGCGTCCTGCGGCGCATGGGCCAGCAGCGGCCTCGCGGCCCCGATCGGCAGGCTCTCCAGCGGCGTCTCGCCCAGGCGAAGGCGTCCGGCCGGGGCGGTTCGCAGCCCGAGCAGAGCCTCGAAGGTGCGGGTCTTGCCGCAGCCGGACGGGCCAACCAGGGCGATCCGCTCGCCGGCCGCCAGCCGATGGCCGTCGAGGGTGATCGGCGTGTTCCGGTCGATCGGCCGGGGATCGGCGGCGGGCGTGGCGGCGGCGGCCTCGTCCAGCCGTTCCACGGCCTCGCGATAGGCCCCGTCCTGCTGGGCGGCGGCCACCAGGCCGGCGGCGCCGTCGAGTCCCGCCAGCGTCGCCAGCACCGCCAGCGCGGCCAGGGCCATCGGCCCATGGGCGGCCAGGGCGGCGACCATCACCACAGTGACGGCGGTCACGGCGGCCTGCAGCAGGCCGAGCACGGCCTGGCCATCGTCCCGACGCAGCCCCGCGCGGCCGAGTTCGGCGTCGTGGACCATCAAGGCGCGGACCGCGGGCTCGACCAGATCGAAGCAGCGCAGCTCCGCCGAAGCCAGGGCGTAGGCATTCAGTCCGTCCTTGAGCCGTCCCGCCGCCCGCAGGCCGTCGCGGCCGGCCTCGTCGGTGAGGCGTTTCGCCAGGCCGCGGCCGATCAGAATCTGGGCGGCGAGGCCGATCAGGAAGGCGACCGCCGCGGCCGGGGAAGCCAGGGCGATGACCGCGGCGCCCGATCCGGCGGCGGCCATTGCGCCCCAAGGCGCCGAACGGCGGACGAAAGCCGTCTCCACCGCGGCCACGTCCTGCACCAGTCGCGCCGAGGCCTCGCCCGACGACAGGGCCAGCGATCGTTCGGGCGGACCGGCGGCGAGGCCGGAAAACAGCGCGGGGCGCAGTTCGGCCAGGGCCTTCAGCGCCGCCTGGTGGCCGAGCAGGCGCTCGCCGTAGCGTCCGGCGGTGCGGCCGAGGGCCAGGGCGCGGAAGCCCGCGCTGGGCAGAAGGTAGTTGAAGGCGGCGATGGCCGCCGGGCCGCCCGCCCCGGCCAGGGCGGCGCCGGCCAGGAACCATCCGGACAGGCCCAGGAGCAAGGTGGCGGAAGCGGCGGTGACGGCGCCGGCCAGTGCGGCGGCGATCAGTTCGGGACGGCGGCGGCGGACCTCGACGGCGAGGAAGGCGCGGACAGGAGAGCTTGAAACCAAGGCCTTGGGACTCACGCCAGCCTCACGACGGTCTGGGCCGCGGCCGCCAGGACCTCGGCGTGGGTGGCGACGATGATGGTGCGCGTCCCGGCGGCGTCCAGGATCAGGGCGATGATCTCGGCTTCGGCCGCCGCGTCGAGGTCGGCGGTGGGTTCGTCCAGCAGCAGCAGCGGCACGGGCTTCAGCAGCGCCCGGGCCAGGGCGAGGCGTCGCCGCTCGCCGCCGGACAGGCCCGAGCCGCGTTCGTCGAGCGGCGTGTCTCCGCCCTGGGCGCGGCGGTCGAGCGCTGGCCCCAGGCCGACCCGCCTGGCCATGTCGAGCGCCTGATCGGCGGTGACGCCGGGCGCGGCGGCCATCAGGTTGTCGGTCAGGGTGCCCGGCAGGAACACCGCCGACTGTCCGGCCCAGGCGGCGACGTCGGCAAAGCCGCCGGCGTCCTCAAGGTTCAGGCCGTTCACCCGCACCGTTCCGGAGGTCAGGGGCGTCAGGCCGAGAATGGCGGCCAGCAGCGAGGTCTTGCCCGAGCCGGTCGGGCCGACGATCGCCGACAGGCCGCCCGCGGGGAACAGGGCGTCGACCGGCCCGATCTCGACGTCGCCGAACGTCAGGGCGGCGCCGTCAAGGCTCACCAAGGGCGGGCCGTCGAGGGTCGAGAGGGCGGGCGCCGGCTCGGCCTGTCGCTCAAGCAGCGGCCGCAGGCGGGACACCGCAGCCTCGCCGAGCTGCTTCTCGTGATAGGCGCCGGCCAGGCGCCGCAGCGGGGCGTAGAACTCGGGCGCCAGGGCCAGGGCGAAGAAGGTCCTGGGGAAGTCGAGGGTCTCGGGAGTCTTGAACGGCAGCAGACCCAACAGACCGAAGCCGGCGTAGACGGCGACCAGGGCCACCGCCAAGGCTGAGAAGAACTCCAGCGCCGCCGAGGAGATGAAGGCGACCCGCAGCACGCTCAGGGTGCGGCGGCTGACCTCGCGCGCGGCCTCGGCGACATCCTCGGTTTCCCGCGCCTCGGCCTGGAAGGCCAGGATGACCGGCAGGGCCCGCACCCGGTCGACGAACTGGCCCGACAGGCGCGCCAGGGCCTCCAGCTGGCGGCCGGCCGCGGCGCCGGCGGCGCCTCCGGCCACGGCCATGACGAAGGCGAAGGGCGCCAGGGTCAACAGCAGCAGGCCGGCGGCGATCGGGCTGGCGCAGGCCACGGCCGCGGCGATGGCGATCGGGGTCAGGCGGGACTCCACCTGCGCCGGCTCGTAAAGGCTGAAGTAGCCGCCCAGGGCCTCGACCTCGTCGACCGCCGCGGCGGTGGTCTCGCCCAGGGCCGCCTCGTCGCCGCGGCGCCGGCGGAGGGCGGCGCGCAGCACCCGCGCCCGCACCGCC
Source organism: uncultured Caulobacteraceae bacterium (assembly GCA_903870555.1). GTDB lineage: Bacteria > Pseudomonadota > Alphaproteobacteria > Caulobacterales > Caulobacteraceae > Acaudatibacter > Acaudatibacter boreus. The sequence goes on along the minus strand of CAIQDO010000568.1, from coordinate 971 downwards.
GACTTGACCTTAAGGGCGCGCCGGGCGGCGAGCCGCGCGCGGCCCCACCCGGCCAGAGCCCGAACGACCAGCGCCAGGGTCAGGCCAAGCAGGGCCAGCGGCGGCGCCCGCTGCGTCAGCACCAGGGTCAGGGCCAGGGCGAAGCCGGCCGCGGCCGCCGCGTCGAGCAGGGCCAGGGACGGGCGCGGCCAGGCGGCCCCGCCGCTTTCGCGGGCGAGACTGGCCAGGTAGCGGCGGTCGGCCTTGACGTCGTTCGGATTCACGTATGGGAACTTACTTAATTGCACATGTTAGAATATACGTATAACTCACTGCGTCATAGGCGGGCCGACGAGCCGCCGTCTGCATCCGGCAGGCGTGTCGCGGCGTTAAGGCCTGGATGGGCTGCGAATAGAATAGTTCGGCCCCGTCCCGCAAACCCAATGACGCCGCCGCGTCAAGACGCGCCCGGCGCGAGGAGTCGAGACTATGGATCTGGACGTCGCCAACCTCTCCCGCCTGCAGTTCGCCCTGACGGCCATGTACCATTTCCTGTTCGTGCCGCTGACACTCGGGCTGTCGTTTCTGCTGGTGATCATGGAGAGCGTCTATGTGATGACCGGCCGGCCGATCTGGCGGACGGTGACGCGGTTCTGGGCCACGATCTTCGGGATCAATTTCGTTCTGGGTGTCGGCACCGGCCTGACCATGGAGTTCGCGTTCGGCGCCAACTGGTCCTACTATTCCCACTATGTCGGCGACATCTTCGGCGCGCCCCTGGCGATCGAGGGGCTGATGGCCTTTTTCCTGGAGGCCACCTTCGTCGGCCTGATGTTCTTCGGCTGGGAGAAGCTCTCCCGGCGCGGCCACCTGTTCGTCACCTTCATGGTCGCCCTTGGCTCGAACCTGTCGGCCCTGTGGATCCTGATCGCCAACGGCTGGATGCAGAACCCGGTGGGCGCCGCCTTCAACACCGACACCATGCGCATGGA
>CAIQDO010000567.1 GCA_903870555.1 uncultured Caulobacteraceae bacterium | reverse complement strand
TGCCACCGCCGTTCTATCTGTGATAAAGGACATTATCACTGGTATGGTTTGCCTTTCTGGGCAGGGATGTGGTAGAAACATTCCATGAACACCATGAGCGAAACACTCATCCGCCAGTACGCCGCCGGCGAGATCACGTGGTCCCTTTTGCAGCAAAAGGGCTTTGACAACTATCGCCTAGTGCTCGCCGGCCTTGGCGAGCTCGGCCTCCGCCCGCCGATGGCCCCGATGGACGGACCCAATGTCGCCGCGCGCGAACGCGGCCGCGCTTTGATCCGCGAGGCCCTCAAGGCGACGCTATGACGCGACGCCTCGGGCTCATCGTCACCGACGCCTCCCCGCTCATTACACTCGCCGCCGGCGAGGCCTTGGAATGTCTCACCATGCCGGGCCTGCGCGTCGTGATCCCCGACATGGTGTATTTCGAGGTCACCCAGGATTTGGCGCGGACCGGCGCGGCCGATGTCGTCGCCTGGGCGCGGCGGCATCACGGCCAGATCGAGATTGTGCCGACCACAGTGTTCAGCGAGTTTCAGATCGTGCGCGCGGCCGACCCGAACACGCGCTCGAAGGGGCGCGGCGAGCTGTCGGCCGCCGAAATCCTCAACGCTGAAATCGACAAGGACTCGGACCTGGAAGCTCTGCTGCTCTACGAGGACAACGATATCCGGGCGCGACGCTTCCTCGGCGCGCTCCCCGAGCGGGTGATGACCCTTTCGACCGGTGATCTGCTGCGCGAACTGGAGGCCGCCGGGCGCATCCAATCCGCCGATCACATCCTCGACGTCGCCGTTGCGAACGAACGCAATGTCGAGGCGCAGCGCCAAGCACGGAGCGACGATGAGGCGCGCGCCCTTTTGCGCCAACATCTCGAAGGCCGCAGCGATGGACGAAACTGAAAATGACCAATCCCGGACGCCTGCGTTACGGCAAGCCGGCATGACCCAGCTCGTCCCGATTATCAGCTCGCCCACTCTGCCGGCGATCGTCACCGCAGCCGGCGCGAGCGCGCAAATCCGTTTCCTCGAATTCTTCGCCGCTTCCATCCGCAACACCCACACCCGCCGCGCCTACGCACGCGCCGTGGGCGAGTTCCTCGCCTGGTGCGAGAGCAGGGGCGTCCCCTCCATCGCGGCCGTCCAGCCGCTCCACGTTGCCGCCTACATCGAGGCCCTGAGCAAAGCCCGCTCCGCGCCAACCGCCAAGCTGCGCCTGGCCGCGATCCGCCGGCTGTTCGACTGGCTCGTCGTCGGCCAGGTCATGGCGCACAATCCCGCCAGCTCGGTGCGCGGCCCGTCCCATATCGTCAAGCGCGGCAAGACGCCGGTGCTCGCTCCGGAGGAAACCCGCCAGCTGCTCGACAGCATCGACGCATCAACGCATCAACGCCGGCGGGCCTGCGCGACCGCGCCCTGATAGGCCTCATGGTGTTCAGCTTCGCGCGGATCGGCGCGGCGCTCGGCATGAAGGTCGAGGACGCCTTCACCCAGAACCGGCGCCTATGGCTGCGGCTCCACGAGAAAGGCGGCAAGGTCCACGAAATGCCCTGCCACCATCTGCTAGAGGACTATCTCC
>CAIQDO010000566.1 GCA_903870555.1 uncultured Caulobacteraceae bacterium | reverse complement strand
TTCTTGGTCTGCTGCGGCTGGTAGGCGACCCGGGCGTGTTCGACGCAGTAGGGGCCGTCCTCGGAGGAGCGCCGGCCGCAGAAGGTGAATTCGTCGCTCGACGGGTCGCCGATCGGCCATTTGCACATCCGGGCGCCCAGGGTCAGCACCGTGGCCGAGCCACGTTCCTCGAAGCGCGCCAGCGAACGGATTTCCACCGGCGCTTCGGCGATGGGGGCGAGCACCACGGCGGCGACGGGCGCGACCTGAACCTCGGGCGCGGGCGCCGGGGCGACAGGCGCGGGCGTGGCGGCCGCGACGACAACCTCTTCCTGTATGGCGATGGCGGCGGCGGCCCGACGGGCGGTCGGCACGGTTCCGGCCGCGGGCCGGGCCGGACGCGGCGCCTTGAAGACCGGGTGGGCGGGCTGGGACGGGGCGGCGCGGCCGGACAGGCCCAGGCGATGAACCTTGCCGATCACCGCGTTGCGGGTGACGCCCCCGAGTTGCTTGGCGATCTGGCTGGCGGACAGGCCGTCGAGCCAGAGTTTCTTCAGCGTTTCCACGCGTTCGTCGGTCCAACCCATGCCAGAGAGCCTCCGCTTCCGTTGTCGACATCACCGGCCCGGTCGGGGGACCGGGCAGGCCTAGATATGGTGTCTGGCTGGCCACTGGAAGCTCGCCAACCACTAAATATCGTAAGCCAGTGAGCGCAGGACACAATAGGCGCCACGCGATCCATCCACAGGGTTCAACATCTTGTGGTTGGCGGAGGCGGCGGGGTCTCGCCAGGAACGCCCCACCCCACCGCCTTCGGCGGTCCCCCTCCCCGGATTCTCGTGGGAGGATTGCGGTCTCTGAATCCTCCCTTGCGCGAAGCGCGGGGGAGGTGGCTGGCCGCAGGCCAGACGGAGGGGGCGTCTTGCGCCACACCCGCCTCTGGCGCAAATGGGAAGCATGAAGGACATGCCCGATGTGACGGCCTCGCCGCCCATGCCCCGCGAGTACCACGGCGCCAACTGGGAGGGGCTGCGCACACTCTATGTGCGGGAGGTCCGCCGGTTCATCAAGGTCGGCACCCAGACGCTGATGGCCCCGGTGGTCACGGCCCTGCTCTATATGCTGGTGTTCGTGGTGGCGGTGAAGGGCGCGGCGCCGCCGATGGAAGGGGTGGTGTTCGGCACCTTCGTCGCCCCCGGCCTGATCATGATGCAGATCCTGTCCAACGCCTTCGCCAACTCCTCCTCCAGCCTGCTTCAGGCCAAGATGAACGGGCTGATCGGCGACTTTATCACCCCGCCGCTGTCGCCGGCCGAACAGGTGGCCGGCTTCACCCTCGGCGCCGCCACCCGCGGCATCCTGGTCGGCGCCGTCGCCGGCCTGGCGGTGCTGCCCTTCGCCCACCTGCCGCTGGCCCATCTGTGGGCGGTGCTCTATTTCGGGATCGGGGCCTCGCTGATCATGGGCATGCTGGGCCTGATGGCCGCGATCTGGTCGGTGAAGTTCGATCACATCGCCGCGGTCAGCAACTTCGTCATCATGCCGATGACCTTCCTGTCGGGCACCTTCTATGTCGTGGCCCGCCTGCCCGAGCCGTTCCGCACCGCCTCGCGCTACAATCCCTTCTTCTATCTGATCTCGGGCTTCCGCTACGGCTTCATCGGCCACGCCGACGGCTCGCTGCTGGTGGGGGTGGTGACCACCGCGGTGCTGTGCGTGGTTCTGGCGGCGATCTGCTTCTGGATGTTCGCCACCGGATACAGGCTGAAGACCTGAGACCTCGCCGGTCGACTGTCGCGAGAGGTTCACCAAAGGCGTGTTGACAGGAAGACGCGCGGGCGCGAAAACGCCGCGCTTCCCGCCCCCGCGCGCACAGCGTCCGGGGCGCCTGTCTTTCTGGGAGGCGCGACATGTCGCAAGCAACCACGCCCACCGTTCCCGACGACCACATCCTGGGCGTGTACAACCGCGCGCCCCTGGCCTTCGAACGCGGCAAGGGCGCGCGCCTCTATACCGAAGAGGGCGACGTCTACCTGGACTGCATGGCCGGCATCGCCACCACCGGCCTCGGCCATGGCCATCCCAAGGTGCTGCAGGCGCTGAAGGATCAGGCCGACAAGCTGTGGCACGTCTCCAACGTCTTCCGCATCCCCGGCCAGGAGCGTCTCGCCGCACGGCTGTGCGATGAGACCTTCGCCGATGTGGTGTTCTTCACCAATTCCGGCACCGAGGCGGTTGAGTGCGCCCTCAAGACGGCGCGCAAGTATCATTGGGCCAAGGGCGCGCCCGAGCGCATCGACATCATCGGCTTCGAGGGCGCCTTCCACGGGCGCAGCTACGCCGCGGTCTACGCCGCCGGCAATCCCAGCTATGTCGAGGGCTTCGGTCCGGCCCTGCCCGGCTATGTCAGCCTGCCGTTCGGCGACATGGAGGCCCTCGCCGCCGCCATCGCCAGTCCGACGACCGCCGCGGTGATCCTCGAGCCCGTGCAGGGCGAGGGCGGCGCCCGCGCCGTGCCCGAGACCTGCCTGACGGAGCTTCGCGCCCTGTGTGACGCCCATGGCGTGCTGGTGATCTACGACGAGATCCAGTGCGGCCTGGGACGCACCGGCAAGCTGTTCGCCCACGAGTGGGCGCCGGACGCGGCGCCGGACATCATGTGCGTCGCCAAGGCCCTCGGCGATGGCTTCCCCGTCGGCGCCTGCCTGGCCACCGCCGAGGCGGCCCAGGGCATGACGGTCGGCTCGCACGGTTCGACCTATGGCGGCAATCCCCTGGCCATGGCCGTGGGCCTGGCGGCGTTCGAGGAACTGAGCCGTCCCGAGACCCTGCGGCACGTCCGCGACATCGCCGGCTATTTCACCCAGGCGCTCAAGGGCCTGCAGGACCGCTATCCGGACGTGATCGTCGACATCCGCGGCAAGGGTCTGCTGATCGGGATCAAGCTGATCCCCAATAACCGCACGTTCATGGCCCTGGCCCGCGACCAGCATCTGCTGATCGCTGGCGGCGGCGACAACTGCGTGCGGCTGCTGCCGTCATTGCTGCTGACCCCCGAAGAGGCGCGCGAGGCGATCGAGAAGATCGAACGGACCTGCGAGGCCATTCGCCAGCAGGCGGCGGCGTGAGCCAGCCGCGCCACTTCGTCGACCTGTGGGCCCTCGACGGGGCGACGCTGCGGGCGATCCTTGATGACGCCCACCGGCGCAAGGCCGCCCGCGCCGGCTGGACCCAGGGCCGCGTCGACGCCGACGCGCCCGCGGCGGGCCGCACCCTGGCGATGATCTTCGAGCGCAACTCCACGCGCACGCGGTTCTCCTTCGACGCCGCCATCCGCCAGCTCGGCGGCGCCGGCATCATCTCCACCAGCGCTGACATGCAGCTGGGCCGGGGCGAGACCATCGAGGACACCGCCCGGGTGCTGTCGCGGATGGTCGACGCGGTGATGCTGCGCGCGGCGCGGCATGACACGATCGAAGCCCTGGCCCAGGCCGCGACGGTGCCGGTGATCAACGGCCTGACCAACAAGAGCCACCCCTGCCAGATCCTGGCCGACCTGATGACGCTGGAGGCCCACCGTGGCCCGCTGGCGGGCAAGACCATCGCCTGGGTCGGCGACGGCAACAATGTCTGCGCCAGCTATCTCCACGCCGCCGGCAAGCTCGGCTTCGCCCTCAACATCGCCACCCCGCCCGAATACGCCCCCGACGGCATGGACCTGGCTCGGGCGGTCGAGGCGGGCGGACGCATCACCCTGACCGACGATCCCCGCGCGGCGGTGGCCGGCGCCGACTGCGTGGTCGCCGACACCTGGGTGTCGATGGGTGACATCGACTATGACGAGCGCCTCGCGGCCCTCGGCCCCTACCAGGTCGACGACGCCTTGATGGATTTGGCGGGTCCGAAAGCGATGTTCCTGCACTGCCTGCCGGCGCACCGCGGCGAAGAGGTGACCGACGCGGTGCTCGAAGGCGAGCGCTCCCTGGTCTGGGACGCGGCCGAAAACCGCCTGCACGCCCAGAAGTCGATCCTGGCCTGGTGCTTCGGCGCCTTCTGAGGTCGCCCCCGACTCTCCCCGCCCCGCCCGGGCGGAACGATCGATCCGTCCCGCCGTTGTCCCCGGAACGCCCCTGGTGATTGGCGTCGAGGAGGCCGGATGGAGTCCGATCCAAAGGCCGCGCCCGAGGCGGCCGCCGAACTGTCCCAGCATCTCGCCGAATCGATCGAGGACCTGACGGCGTTCCACGAGGCCCATTACCAAGGCGCGTCCTGGATGCAGCGGG
>CAIQDO010000565.1 GCA_903870555.1 uncultured Caulobacteraceae bacterium | reverse complement strand
GGCCGGAGGTGACCAGCACCACGCCCGGCCTGCCGGTGGATCGGGCATAGCCTTCGGCGGCATGGGTGGCGCCCTGCTCGTGGCGGACCAGCACGTGGCGCAACCTCGGCTCATGGAACAAGGCGTCGTAGATCGGAAGCACCGCTCCGCCCGGATAGCCGAACAGGTCGGTGACCCCCTGGTCGACGAGGGCCCGAACGACGATCTCGGCGCCGGTCATGCTCTCCGGCGCCGGCGTGGCGTCCTCGGTGGTCTTGGGAAGGGTGTGGGCGGTCATGAGAGGATTTCGTCTGTGAAGGGGACAAGAAAAAAGGCCCGCGAGGGGCCTTGATACACGCGACCGAGGTCAGGCGGGAGCCTTCAGGCTCCTACCGGCTTCGGCCGCCATCTAAGTACGATCCGCGCGACGCGCATGAAACCTGCTCCAGGATGATCGATTAGGTGGTAGGGCGCGGCGCGGCGAAGGTCAAGACGCCATTGCTGAGGCGGCGTTGGGGAACCTCGGCCAGTCGGGGGTCTGGTTGCGGAACCAGGTGGTCTGGCGTTTGGCGTAGTGGCGGGTGTCCTGGGCGGCCTGGGCGACGGCGTCGTCGAGGTCGATCTCACCGCGCAGATGGGCGGCGAACGGCGCGACGCCGAGGGCCTTCATCGCCGGCAGGATCGGATCGAGCCCCCGGGCAGCCAGCCGGGCGACCTCCTCCAGGGCGCCATTCCCGACCATGGCCTGCAGGCGCGCATCGCAACGGGCATAGAGGTCGTCACGCGGCGGATCGAGCACGAGGCCGCGCCAGGCGCCGGCCGGCAAGGTTGGGGTCGTATCGGCCTGCCAGTCACTGAGACTCCGGCCCGTTGCGGCGTACACCTCCCACGCGCGGGTCAGCCGCTGACGGTCGCCGACCTCGATCCGGTCGGCGGCGAAGGGATCGACGGCGGCCAGGCGGTCGCGGAACGGGCCTTCGCGCAGTCGGTCATATTCGGCCTGGGCCGCGCGGCGACCGGCCTCGTTCACCGGCGGAACCTCGGCCAGCCCGTGGGTCAGGGCGCGGAAATAGAGGCCCGTGCCGCCCACGATGATGGCGGGGCGTCCCCGGTCCGCGATCTCGGTCAGCACAGTGGTGGCGGCGCGCAACCACCGACCGACCGACCACGCCTCGCCCGCGTCGACGATACCGAACAGGTGGTGCGGGACGGTCGCCTCGTCCTCGGGCGAGGGGCGGGCGGTCATGACGCGCAGATCGGCGTAGACCTGCATGGAGTCGGCGTTGACGATCTCGCCGCCGGTCCGGGCGGCGAGGTCAAGGGCCAGGGCGGACTTTCCCCCAGCGGTCGGGCCGCCGACCAGCCACACCGCCGGGGCGCCGCCGGCGGTCACTTCAGGTAGCGGTCGAACCAGTCCAGGGCTCGCCGTTCCGAATCCGCCTCATGGGCAGGATCGCGCAGGCCATGACCTTCGCTAGGGTAGATTGCCATCGAGGCCGGAACGCCCAGTTCGATCAGGGCGTGGTGGAACTCCAGGGTTTGGCCCGGAGGGCATTCGATATCGGCGGCGCCGACGGTGGCCAGGACCGGCGTCGTCACCGACTTGATGAAGGTGATCGGCGAGGAGCGGGCGTAGATCGCCGGGTCGTCATAGACCGTGGCCCCGAAGTAGGGGATCAGCCACTGGTTGATGCCGTTCTCGCCGTAATAGGACTGCCAGTCGCTGATGCCGGCCGCAGCCACCCCGGCCTTGAAGCGATGGGTCTGGGTGACCGCCCACATGGTCATGAAGCCGCCGTAGCTGCCGCCGGTCAGGCCCAGCCGGGCGTCGTCGATCGGGGCGACGCGTTCGACGGCGTCGATCCCGGCCAGGACGTCGCGCAGGTCGCCGTAGCCGAGGTCTCGCACATTGGCCTGGGCGAAGGCCTCGCCCTGCCCGAAGCTGCCGCGCGGATTCGGACGGAACAGGGCGTAGCCGCGGTCGAGGAGCGCCTTGCTGAGTCCGGTTCCGGCGAAGCCCGGAACGTTCGCCGCCGCCGGGCCGCCGTGAATCTGGGTGATCATCGGCAGTTTGCCCGTCGCGCCCTTTGGACGAAGCAGCCAGCCCTGGACCGTCAGGCCGTCGCTCTTCCAGGTGACGCTGGAGACATCGACGGCTGTGGTCAGGCCGGCGTTGGTCTCCGTCAGGTCGCGCCAGGCGCCGATCGGGCCCACGGCGATCTCGGGCGGCGCGGTGAAGCTTTCGCGAACCGTGGCGGTCAGGCGCGCCGGACAGGCGAGGGCGAGGCCGGCGCTGTCGCCGCCGAGGCTGTCCCGGCCGCTCCACAGGGGCTTTTCGACGCCGGCCGGCCCCACGGGGGCAATGCGGATCTGGTCTCCGGCCAGCAGCCTGACAAGCAGCGCCCCGTCGCAACTCCAGCCGATCGAGGTGGCGGAGGCGGGCATCCCCGCGGTCAGGTTACGGGTCGGGCCGCCCTTCAGAGGCAGGCTGTAGACGTCGCCGCCGGTCGAGCCAAAGTCGCTCATCAGGCCGCCGATGAAAGCCACAGTGACGCCGTCGGGGGACACGCGCGGATCGGCGATCTGCTGGCGCCGGTCGTTCGGCGCATAGAGCAGCTTCGCCGCGCCGCTGTCGAAGGCGTAGAGTTTCGCCACCCACCATTGGGCGTCGCCGTCTCCGGGCGCGGCCGTCCCGACGAAGCCGCCATCGGGCGTCACGTCATAGTCATAGACATAGAGGTCGGGCGGCGAAGCGAACGTCAGGGCGCCGTCGTCTCCCAGCGTGGCGATTCGCTGCTCCGGCGGCGGCCCGCCGAGATCGCCCAGGATCGGGGCGCCGGCCTCGGTGGCGCCGACCTCCTTGGCCGCGCCGGCCGTGGCCAGCATCGACAGCCGCCCGCGTCGGTCATAGCGCAACCGGCCGATCGTGCCGTCAAACGCCAACCGGCGGGTCAACCCGGTTCCGTCCGGCGCCACGGTGTAGATCGACCGGGCGTGGGATCCTGGCGTGCGCAGGGCGAAGGCCAGGCTCTTGCCGTCGGGCGCCCACACCGGCGAGGCTGGCCAGCATTCCCGGGCCCGGCCGCAGGGCAGGGCGACGGTGACCGACGGGCCGCCGCTCGCGCCGCGCAGAACCAGCTCACGCACCACCGGCTGGCCGCCGGCGGGAGACGAATCGCCTTCGACCGAGGCCACCCGCGTCCCGTCGGGGGAGAGGGCGACGGCGAGGAAGCGATGCACCGGTCTGACCGGCGTCGGGGTCGTCGCCTGAGCCGCCGCCAAGGTGACGATGCTCAATACGATCGCGGCGGGGAGTCCGGCGGCGAGACGCATCAACGGCCCTGGAACACCGGCTTGACCTTCTGGACGAAGGCTTCGGAGGCGGTCTTGTGGTCTTCGGTCATCATGGTGCGGACCATGTTCTGGGCCTCGGAGTCGAACACCTCGGCCAGGGTGGCGTGTTCGGCCAGGTTCAGGTTGCGCTTGATGTAACCGATGGCGGTGGTCGGCAGACCGGCGAGGTAGCGGGCGTATTCGGCGGCCGCCTCGGCCAGTTCGGACGCAGGCACGGCCTTGTTGACGATGCCCAGGCGCAGGGCCTCGGCGCCGGTGATGACGTCGGCTGTGAAGTACAGCTCGCGCGCCTTGGCGCCGCCGACCAGGTGGCTGAGGAAATAGCTGCCGCCGTAGTCGCCTGAGGCGCCGATCTTGGAGAAGGCGGTGGTCAGCTTGGCGTCCTCGGCGACGATGCGGAGATCGCAGGCCAGCGCCAGCGACAGGCCCGCGCCGGCGGCGGCGCCGGGGATTACGGCCAGGGTCGGCTTGGGCATTTCGTGCAGAATGCGCGAGGTTTCCATGCCGCCGCGCAGGCCGTGGATGCGCTGTTCGATCGTCGAGCCGCCGATGGCGGGCTTGCCGCTGGCGTTGGCCGCCGCGAAACCCTTGACGTCGCCGCCGGCGCAGAAAGCCCCGCCGGCGCCAGTCAGCACCACCAGACGCACCGACGGATCGGCGGCCAGCCTGGCGACGGCCTCGCTCAGGGCGGCCTGCATCTCCCCGGTGAGGGCGTTGCGGGCCTCGGGGCGGTTCATGGTCAGGGTGGCGATGCCATCCTGGTGGGTCTCGATCAGCTGGTCGGTCATGGGGTTTCCTCGCTTTGTTGGTCTTTGGAGCCTCAATTTTCCCGAACTGTCAAAGCCTCTTGGCGCGGTCGCCTGTTGCCTTCGACGCGGACTGCCGTTCATTAGGACAAAAGCGGGAGGAGACCAGATGCCGGACCAGACGAAGGGGGCGCAGGCCCAGGGCGCGCTCAGCGGCGTGCGGGTGATCGACCTGACCCAGTTCGTGCTCGGCCCCTATGCGACTCAGACCCTCGGCGACCTCGGCGCCGACGTGATAAAGATTGAGGAGCCCACCGGCGATCGTCAGCGAACCAACGGCAAGGCGCCGAGCTCCAAGACGATGGGTCCGACCTTCGTGGCGCTCAACCGCAACAAACGGTCGGTGGCGCTGGATCTGAAGAGCGAGGCTGGCCGCCGCGCCCTGCGGCGTTTGATCAAGACCGCCGATATCTTCATCCACAATATGCGCCCCGAAGCGGTCGCGCGGCTGGGCTTCTCCTACCAGGACGTCGTCCAGATGAAGCCCGACATCGTTTACGTCGAGGCCATGGGCTACGCCTCCGAAGGTCCTTACGCCGGGCGTCAGGCGTTCGATGACCTGATTCAGTCGGCCAGCGGCGCCGCGGGTCTGGCGCAGCTGGTCGATCCGGAGGAGCCGCTGAAGTTCGTCCCCTCGATCATCGCCGACAAGACCTGCGGCCTGTTCGCCGCCATCGCCTGCCTGGCCGCCCTGCGGCACAAGGAACAGACCGGCGAGGGCCAATATGTCGAGGTGCCGATGCTGGAAACCTTCACCGGCTTCATCATGGCCGAGCACCTTTATGGCGAGACCTATGTCCCCGCCACCGGCCGGTTCGGGCACACCACCACCATCACCCCCTACCGCAAGCCGCTGAAGACCAAGGATGGCTGGCTGATGGTGATGCCGGCCAACCAGGTCCAGGCGGCGAAGTACCTCGAGCTGGGCGGCATTCCGGACGCCTATACCAGCGAGCGGTTCCTCTCGTCCAAGGGGGCTCCGGCGCGGGTGGCCGTCTACAACGAGATGTTGGCCGAGGCGACGGCGACCCGAACCACCGCCGAATGGATGGACCTGTGCGCCGCCAATTCCGTGCCGGCCATGGTGGCCAACGCCGCCCGCGACATTCTCGATGATCCACAACTGAAGCAGACCCTGTTCGAGGAGCGCGTCCACGAGACCCAGGGGACGTACCGGGCGATGAAGCCCGGTCTGCGCTTCGCCAAGACCCCGGCCACCATCCGTCGCGAACCGCCGGATGTCGGCCGTGACACCCTCGAAGTCCTCTCAGAACTCGGCGAAGACGGCGAAGAGGCCGCCCTCGCCCATGGAGCCCAGACCCAATGACCAATGAAGCGGAAGTCCTGTACGTCGTCGACGGCCATGTCGCG
>CAIQDO010000564.1 GCA_903870555.1 uncultured Caulobacteraceae bacterium | reverse complement strand
TCAGGCGGACGCCGTGGCCGACCGGCAGTTCGGCGACGGCGTCCATCGTCGCCGCGGCGGTCAGACGCCGGGTTCCCAGGTCGTCCTCCGACTGGCCGCCGACATAGCGGCCGGTCACAGCCAGCAGGGCGCCCTCGAAGGGTGTCACCGACAGGGTGGCGCTGGCCTGATGCTCCGGCGTCTGCGCCGGGCGCAGGCCGTTGAGCGCCGCCGCCAAGCCCGAAGCCCGGTCGCGGGCGTGGGTGTAGGCGTAGGAGGCGTCGAGCCGCCAGCGGCCGAACGCGGCGTGGGCCTCGGTCTCCACGCCCTGGGCGACGATGGCGGTCAGGTTCTCGCGCTGGTTGAAGCTGGCCCCGGCGGCGACGAAGCCCACCTGCGGGAAGGTCCCCGGGCCCTTGCCCAGGGTGACATTGGCGATGGCGTCGTTCAGCCGGTTGGCGAACACCGTCGTCGTCAGCCTCAGGCCGGGCAGGGGATCGAGATCGACCCCCGCCTCGACGCCGCGCAGCCGCTCCGGCGACAGGGCGCTGTTGGGGGCGGTGGCGTCGGCGCCGACGCGGAACGGCCGGTAGAGCTCGGCCAGGCTCGGCAGGCGATAGCCGACATAGGCCGCGCCGCGCAGGCGCACGCCGCTCGCCACCTGCCACGCCAGGCCGCCGCGCGCCGTCGGCTCCCAGTCGCTGCGCGCCGCCGGGTGCAGGCTGGTGCTCGCCGCGCCGGTGGCGAGGCTGCTGACCACCACCGAGCCGTTGTCGATCGACCAGTTGTCGATCCGCGCCCCCGCCGTCAGGGTGACGGCCTTGAGCAGGCTCTGGCCCCACTCGGCATAGCCGCCGATCACCCGCTGATGGCCGCCGGCCTGGAGCAGCTGGGTGAAGTTGGGCGCGACGTACTTCGACAACTCGCTGGTGTGGCCGGACTGGTCCTTGAGATCGACGCCCAGCCGCAACTCGCCTCCGTGGCCGATCGGCGGCCGCACCTCGATCTTGCCGCCCCAGCCCGAGGCCGGGGTGTCGTATTCGTCCAGCGACGGCGTCTGCACGGTCCGCACCGTATTGACCGCCGCCACGGTGTTCTGGAACTTCAGCACCTGGCCATAGGCCAGCGCCTCCCAGCGCCAGGCGCCCTGGCCGACCAGCCGCGCGCTGGCGTCGAGCCCCTTGGATTCGGTCTGGGTGCCGGTCAGGCCCTGCAGCCGCTGGTCGTCATAGGCCAGGACATTGAGCAGCAGGCTGGTGTGGGGCGACAGCGACGCCTGGACATGGCCGCCGAGGCTGCCCTGGCTGTAGGCGGCGGGCACGTCGACCGGCCTGCGCTGGCCCGGCGCGATCAGGATGTAACCGTCGCCCCGGTCATAGCGGCCGAACACCGCGCCGGCGATCGGGCCGGACTTGCCGCCGGCGACGGCCTGCACCGTGGCGGCGCCCCGGCTGCCGTAGTCCGCCTCCGCCTTCAGGCCCGGACCCTGAGCCGGATCGGCGCTCTGCAGCTCGATCACCCCGGTCAGGGCG
>CAIQDO010000563.1 GCA_903870555.1 uncultured Caulobacteraceae bacterium | reverse complement strand
TTGTGAATGTCGACGAAGCCGGGGGTGACATGGGCGCCGTCGGCGTCGATGACGCGCTTGGCCGCGCCGGAGACCTTGCCGACCTCGACGATCAGGCCGTCCTGGATGGCGACGTCGGCGCGTCGGGGCGGCGCACCGGCGCCATCGATCACGACGCCGTTGCGGATGACTGTGTCCAGCATGCCTGAGTCGCTCCTGTCTATTCGGCGGCCAGCACGGCGGGCGCCGGCTGACGCCCTCGCACCAGCTTGCCGGGCAAAGAGCCCGTGGCGGCGCCATTGCGGTAGATCACCGTTCCTGACTTGATGGTCGCCACATAGCCTTCAGCTTCCTGCATCAGGCGGCGCGCGCCGGTGGGCAGGTCGTAGACCATGTGCGGCGCCTTGAGCTCGAGGCGCTCGAAATCGATGATATTCAGGTCGGCGAGGTAACCCGGGGCCAGTCGTCCGCGATCGAAGAGCCCAATCGCTTCAGCCGTGTCCCGCGTCTGGCCGCGGATCACTTTGGAGAGGTCGAGTTTCGGTCCTCGTGAACGGTCCCGGCACCAGTGGGTCAGCATGGTTGTCGGAAGACTGACATCGCAGATCGCGCCCACGTGAGCGCCTCCGTCCGACAGGCCGCTGAGGGTGTTGACGTTTTCCAGCATCGCCCGGACGTTCTCGAGGTTGCCCTCGAAATAGTTGTGCAACGGGAAGAACAGGAAGGCGCGGCCGTCGTCGGCCAACATGGCGTCGTAGACCAATTCGTCCGGATTGATTCCCAGGGCGCTGGCCCTGGCGCCGAGGCTTGTGGCGGGGTCCGGTTCGTAGTTGGGCGGCTGGCCGAGCACGAACATCTTGTGATGGGCGCCGGCGAGGGCATTGATGAAGGGGTGTCCCTTTAACGGCGCCTCGGCGATCAGGCGTTCGCGGAAGGCTGGATCCCTCATGATGGCGACACGCTCGCCAAGCGATCTGTCCTTGATTGCTTGATAGGATGGGCGGCTGATGAAGGGATGGGCCGAGCCCTGCAGGCCGAGCATCAGGCCAACCGGCCTGCCCGCCACCTGGGCGCGGATATTGACGCCGCGCTCAACGGCGCCATCAAGGCGGGTCAGCAACTCTAGCCAGCGGTCGGGAACGACATCCGCCTGGACCAGGCTGAAGCTCAGCATTTGCCCGGAGATTTCCGAAAGTTCGCACATCAGGGCGAATTCCTCATCGATCACCGCGAAGTCGGAGGCGACCTGGATCACGCCGGAACCGGCCTCTCGCAGACCCCGCGCGATCCCGACCATCTCTTCGCGCGCGGCGCCCAGTGTCGGCGTCAGGTCGCCGTCGGCGGTGCGATGGACCAGGGTGCGGGTGGTGGAAAAGCCGAGCGCGCCGGCACGCACGCCGTCCCTCACCAACTCGCCCATCCTGGCGATTTCCTCGGCCGTGGCCGCTTCCCGCCTCGCGCCGCGATCGCCCATTACATAGACACGCAGTGCGCCGTGCGGCACCTGTGCGGCGACGTCGATATCGCGGGGAAGGGCGTCGATGGCGTCGAGATAGTCCCCAAAACTCTCCCAGTTCCACTTCAGGCCCTCGTGCAGGGCGGCGCCGGGGATGTCCTCCACCCCTTCCATCAGCCGGATCAGAGTGTCGTGGTCGTCGGGACGCGCCGGGGCGAAGCCCACGCCGCAATTGCCGGCGAGAATCGTGGTCGCGCCAAGGGTCGATGACGGAGTCATTCGCTCGTCCCAGGTCATCTGGCCGTCGTAGTGCGTGTGGATATCGACCCAGCCGGGCGTGACGATCAGGCCGCGGGCGTCGATCTCCTCGCGCCCCTCGAACGAAGCCGCGCCCATGGCGACGATCCGGTCGCCCAGGATGGCGATATCGGCGACGACCGGGGGGCCGCCAGAACCGTCAAACACCGTCCCGCCCCGAATAACGAGGTCCACCATCGTCATGATACGCCTCCAGCCCCTACGCCCTGGGTGAGGATAGGGCGCCGATCGCGTCGCGGGAACGAAAAACGATCGTCCGCCGGTCTCGGCGTCCTTCCTTTCGCCGTCACCAATTGTTCATCGGCTTCAGGATAGGAGCCAAGCGGCTGGGCCGTGTCGAACCACGACTCCGTTTTCAACGCGGCGGTCCGTCCGGAGACACTCTGACCATGGCGAAACGACATTCCTCGCGCAGAGGCGCCATTGGCCATCCCGCCTCGCGGGTGATGCTGATCCGGCAGTTGCATGCCTATCTGAGCGTCTTCGCCGCCCCAACCGTTCTGTTCTTCGCGATCACCGGCATTCTACAGCTCTACAGCCTGCACGAGCCCCGCGGCGCCTACCAGCCGCCAGCGCTGATCGAGAAGCTCGGTCGCGTGCACAAGGACCAGACTTATAGCCTGGGTCGGAAGCATCAGTCGTCCGCGCTCAAGACACCGGTCGCGGGTTCCGAGGGCGATTGGGTCAAGCATCTGGCGACTCATGGTCCCGATGATCATGACGCCCCGCCACCGAAAACGCAGGCGCTGAAGGCCCTCTTCGCCGGCGCTGCCGGGATGCTGGTTGTCTCAACTCTGCTCGGGGTTTGGATGGCGGTGACGCAAAACCGGCGCAAGATCCTCCTGTTGGCGGTGTTCCTTCTGGGAGCCGCCGCGCCGGTGGCGATCCTCTTGCTGTAAGCCCGGGCTCCCGCCATAGGGTGGGGCATGCCGAAACCAAAAGACAGGGCGGCGGCGCCCAGGCGGAACGCCGCCTTCGGGTTCATTTTCGTCAGCGCCGTCATCAGCGCCATGTCGATCGGCATCATGGTGCCGATCCTGCCCAATCTGTTGCGTCAGTTCACAGGCGGCGACACCGCGTCCGCCGCGGAATGGAACGTGGTCTTCGCCACATGCGGCGGTGCGATGAGTTTTCTGGCCGGACCAATCCTGGGCATGATGGCTGATCGTTGGGGCCGGCGGCCGGTTCTGCTCGTTTGCCTGGCGGGCCTCGGTCTTGATTTCCTGTTCATGGCTTTCGCACCCAGCCTGGCCTGGCTTCTGGTCGGCCGGCTGATCAGCGGCGCCACCTCAGGGGTGTTTTCCACGGCAAACGCCTATGTGGCGGACGTCACCGCCCCCGAGAAGCGCGCCCAGGCGTTCGGCTGGATGGGCGCGGCGTTCAACGTCGGGTTCCTGGCCGGGCCCGCGCTCGGCGGGCTTCTGGGATCGGTCAATCTTCGTCTGCCGTTCATGGCGGCGGCGGCGCTCACCCTGGCCAATGCCGTATACGGATGGCTGGTCCTTCCCGAGTCCCTGCCGCCTGAACGCCGTGTGGCGCGGTTTGTCCCGTCCAAGGCCAATCCCCTCGGCTCCTTGCGACTGCTGCGATCCCGGGTGGGCCTGCCGGGGTTGGCGGGAATCTATTTTCTCAACCAGCTCGCGCAGATGGTCTGGCCCAGCATTTTCGTCCTCTACATCGGCTACCGCTATGGCTGGTCACCCGCGACGGTTGGATTTGTGATGATGGCCGGAGGCGTGATGGGAGTGGGCGTTCAGAGCTTCCTCGTTCGTCCGGTGATCCGGCGGTTTGGGGAACAGGGCGCGATGCTGGCCGGCGCCGTCGCCTCCCTGATCGCCTTCTGCTGGTACGGACTGGCTCCGAACGGCTGGACCTACCTCGCCTGCATGCCGATAAGTTGTCTCGCCGGTCTGATGAACCCCGGGCTCCAAGGCCTGATGACGCGGCTGGTCGGCGTCGATGAGCAAGGCCAGCTCCAGGGCGCGAACCAGAGCATGGCCGGGCTCTCCAGTGTCATCGGTCCAAGCCTTTTTGGCCTCTCGTTCGCCTGGGCGATTCGCCACCCATCGTTCGGACTGCCGGGCCTGCCGTTGCTGATCGCCGCCGCCATCATGGCTGGCTGCGTTATCGTCGGGGTGCGGCTGCGCGTGCGCCCCCAGGGCAGGGCCCGCGCTGCCTGACGGTCAGCGACGGTGTCAGGACAGCGATCCGACGATCGAGGCGCGTTGCGAGAGTTCG
>CAIQDO010000562.1 GCA_903870555.1 uncultured Caulobacteraceae bacterium | reverse complement strand
GGGCCTTCTTGTGCTGCTGGTCTTTGGCGGCCGCGGCAAGATTTCCGGCATCATGGGCGATGCCGCCAAGGGCATTCGCGCCTTCCGCGATGGCCTGAAGGGCGACGAACCGGCTTCGACCGCCGCGCCCGCCCAGCCCTTGCCGCGGACCGAGGCGGAAAAAGATCCTATCGTCCGCTGACGGTTGTCTTTCGAGCGGCCCGGGTTGGGCCATGGAATGAGCTGGATCCTCGTGAATGTTTCCTGAAGGCCGGATCCTCGATTTCCTGATCGTAGGCGTTGTCGCTCTGATTGTGGTCGGTCCGAAGGATCTGCCCGTGCTGATGCGCAAGGTCGGTCGGTTCCTGGCGCATATGCGAGGGATGGCGGCGGAGTTCCGCGCCAGTTTTGACGAAATGGCGCGTCAGTCTGAGCTCGATGAGTTGCGTCGAGAGGTTGAGGCGCTGCGGACGGGACAGCCCTTGAAGGCCGCGGTTGGCCTTGAAGGAGGCGTGGGCGTGCAGGATGTATTCGACGACATTCACGCTAGCCTGCGGGATGGTCAGGCGCAGCTTCATCCTATGATGAGTCACCAATATCCTTCAAGCCTGGAAACGTCCTCGACACCCCACCCGGCGTCGACCGAGGCGACGACGCTGACCGCGCCCGAAAGCGGTAACGAGGCCGCGTCGTCCGTTACGTCTCCACCGCGGGTGGAATCATGAGTTCTCCGGACGAAGTCGAGATCGAGGCCTCCCGCGCGCCGCTGATGGAGCATCTGGTCGAGCTGCGGCAAAGGCTGATCGTCTGCGCCATCGCTCTCGCCCTTGGTTTCGTGCTGTGCTTCGCCTTCGCCCGCGATATCTATATTTTCCTTCTCCAACCGTTCGAGGTCGGAGCGAGCCTGATGGCCGTGCAGAAGTCGGTCGGCGCCCACCACGGCCCCTTCGATCTGCTGCTGACTCTGGTTGGCTTGCGCGAGGCGCCGCACTCGATCGAGCATCTGAAACTGGTTTTCACCGCGCCGCTGGAGTTCTTCTTCACCAAGGTAAAGCTTGCGGCTTTCGGCGCCGTCGTAGTGACATTTCCCGTCCTGGCCTGGCAGCTCTATCGCTTCGTTGCACCGGGTTTATACAAACGTGAGCGCTACGCCTTCCTACCCTTCCTGGTCGCCTCGCCGGTCTTGTTCGCCATGGGCGCGGCACTGGTTTATTATTTGATGCTGCCTTTCGTGCTGTGGTTTTCGCTGAACCAGCAGATTGTCGACGCTGGCAACGTCTCAGTGGAGTTGCTGCCGAAGGTCTCGGACTATCTTTCCCTCGTTACGACCCTGCTGCTGGCTTTCGGCCTGTGCTTCCAACTTCCGGTGATTCTCTCGCTGCTGGGGCTGACCGGCCTGCTGACGAGCCAGATGCTGCGCGGCGCCCGGCGCTACGCGATCGTCGGGGTATTCGCGGTCGCCGCGGTCCTGACCCCACCCGATCCGATCAGCATGATCTCCCTCGCGCTGCCGATCTGCCTCCTCTACGAGGTGTCGATCTGGTGCGTTGCGATCATCGAGCTGCGGCGTCGCAAGGCGGACGCCGAGGGTACGGATCTGGTCGCGATCTGACGCTTCCCCAACGTCGTCGCCCTTGGCCATTGGGGCGACGCGCCTTATGGGAGGGGCTTCCCTTTACCGGCGCCCCCACACCATGCATGACATCCGGGCCATTCGCCTCGACCCCGAAGCCTACGACAATGGCTGGCGTTTCCGCGGCGCCGCCGCCGCCACGCCGGCTATTCTGGCGCTCGATGAACAGCGCCGAGCCGTCCAGACCTCCCTGCAACTCGCCCAGGCCCGCCGTAAGGCCGTGTCCGAAGCGATCGGCCGGGCCAAGGCGGCCAAGGATCAGGCCGCCGCCGATTTGCTGATGGGGGAGGTCGAATCGGCCAAGGACGATATCGCCGAGCAAACCCGGCTCGACGGCGATCTGGCGGGGCGACTTCAGGATATCCTCGCCGGCCTGCCCAACCTGCCCGCCGCCGACGTTCCGCCAGGGACCGACGAAACGGGCAACGTGGAAATCCGGCGGTGGGGCCAGCCAGATCCAAATGCTCCGGCCAAGGATCACGTTGATCTCGGCGGTGCGCTTGGCTTGATGGATTTCGATGCGGCGTCGCGCATGTCCGGCGCCCGGTTTGTGGTGCTTCGCGGCGAACTGGCCCGTTTGGAGCGGGCCCTCGGTCAGTTCATGCTCGACGTCCAGACTCAGGAGCACGGCTATACCGAGGTTTCGCCGCCTTTGCTGGTCAAAGACCGGGCGATGTACGGCACGGGCCAGCTGCCAAAGTTCGCCGAGGATCTATTCCAAACTACCGACGGCTATTGGCTCATTCCCACCGCCGAGGTGTCCTTGACCAATGCGGTGGCGGACCAGGTGCTGGCCGAGGAGGAGCTGCCGCTGCGCCTCACAGCTTTGACCCCATGTTTCCGCTCGGAGGCGGGCGCCTCGGGACGGGACACCAGAGGCATGATCCGCCAGCACCAGTTTGCGAAGGTCGAGATGGTGTCGATCACCACGCCCGAGCAGTCGGACGCAGAACACGAACGCATGGTCTCCTGCGCCGAGACCATCCTCAAGCGCCTGGAGCTCCCCTTCCGAACCGTGCTGCTTTGTGCTGGAGACATGGGTTTCACCGCCCGAAAGACCTATGATCTTGAAGTCTGGCTGCCGTCGCAGACCACCTACAGGGAGATCAGTTCCTGCTCGAACTGCGGCGACTTTCAGGCCCGGCGGATGGAGGCGCGTCTGAAACGGGCGGGCGAAAAGGGAACCCGCTACGCCCATACGCTCAATGGCTCCGGGCTGGCGGTTGGACGCGCCTTGGTGGCGGTGATGGAAAACTATCAGGACGAGGGCGGCCGAATCGCCATTCCCCAGGCACTGCATCCCTACATGCGCGGCGTTTCGCGTATTGGAGCGGATATTGGATGAGAATTCTTCTCACCAACGACGATGGAATTCACGCCGAGGGCTTGGCGGCGCTAGAGGCGATAGCCAGGACCCTGTCCGACGATGTGTGGGTCTGCGCGCCGGAAGTTGAACAGTCAGGGGCGTCTCGCTCCTTGACCTTGTCCGAACCGCTCCGTGTCCGCCGACTCTCGGAAAGGCGGTTTGCGATCATGGGCACTCCGACCGACTGCGTTATGTTGGGGATCCAGTACCTGATTGATGGCGGCAAACCGGATCTTGTGCTGTCGGGCGTGAATCGCGGCCTCAACGCCGCGGAGGACGTCACCATGTCAGGCACCGTCGCGGGGGCGATCGAAGGGATGGCGCTGGGCGTCCCCGCGATGGCCCTGTCACAGATGACGAGCGGTTACCGTGGTGATCAGAGGGAGGATTTTCTTCCCGCGGAAACCTTCGGGCCGGGTCTGGTCGCCAGACTGTTCGACGTTGGTTGGCCGGCGGACGTCATCCTCAATATCAATTTTCCCATCGCTGGAGACACGCGGGGCGGGGGCCTGGAAGTGACCCGGCAGGGTTTTCGTGACGTTCGAACGCGGTACGCGGAACAGCGCACCGATCTGCGCGGTCGCGACTATTACTGGCTCGGTTACCGCGCGGAGCCATCGCGCCCGGCCGAAGGCACGGATCTGCGCGCCGCCTATGAGGGGCGCATCTCCGTGACGCCGCTCCATATAGACCTGACGCATGACGCGACGGTGGCGTCGCTTCGCCGCGCGCTCGCCGCCCCGCCGAACGCCGGCGCCCTGAAGGCCCACTCATGAGCGCTGCCCCCAACGAGCCACCAGAGCGAGATATGCGCCTCGCGAAGCTGGTGCTTGGGCTTCGCTCCCAAGGGGTCACCGATCCGGCGGTGCTGACCGCGATCGAACGAACGCCACGGGACCTGTTCACGCCAGACTTGTTCAAGGATCGATCATGGGAGGATTCCGCCCTGCCGATCGCTTGCGGCCAAACCATCAGTCAGCCCTATATCGTTGGCTTGATGACCCAGGCCCTCACACTCGAGCCTCGATCCCGGGTCCTGGAGATTGGTACGGGGTCTGGCTATCAAACTTCCGTGCTCTCGCGGTTGTCACGTCTGGTCTACACCGTGGAGCGCTATAGAACCCTCCTGCGAGCTGCGGAGGCGCGCTTCGAGGCTCTGCAGATCACCAACGTCATCACCCGCTTTGGGGATGGCTTTCTGGGGTGGGGCGAACAGGCGCCGTTTGACAGAATTCTCATCACGGCCGCCGCGCCTGATGAGCCGATCGTTTTGTTGCGTCAACTCAAGCCTTCCGGTGTGCTCGTTGCGCCGGTAGGCAAGGGACCAGTGCAGGAACTTCGTCGTTACGCTGGCGACGGCCAAGGAGGCTTTTCGATGGATGTGTTGTGCGAGGTGCGATTCGTACCGCTCCTGGAAGGCGTCGCGCGGGAACTGTGAATATGTTGTCGCCGGACAACAGGGCCGCCGCCGCCCGTCCGATGGTTTAACGGTTGGCTTAGAGTCATGGCGCAGATTGGACGCGTCGTGAAAAATGGAGCGCTAATGACCAATGCCCTGATCAGAGGAACCGTCCTGGGGCTTCTCGCCGGAGGACTGACTGCCTGCGCGGCGACGCCGGGCTACCCGATCACCGCTGCGCCGTCTCCGGCGGCTCCCGCCGGTCAACCCGCTCAACCGGCCTCGCCCCTGTCTCCACCCGCCTTGACCGTCACGCAGCCCCCCGAAACCTTGGCGCAAGCCGCCCCCGTCCCCGGCCCGGTCAGCGCTCAACAGCTGGCCCCGATAGCACCGATAAGCGAACCACCGCCCACCGCCAGTCCCGTGGAGGCGCCGCGCCCGACCAATGGTCAACCTGTCGGGCCGTCAACCGAATCGCCACGCCCGAAACCCGAGCCTGTCCATTACGTCGCCACGGGCAAGGTTGTGGAGGCCAAGGGAATGTTTCGCGACTACAAGGTGATCAAGGGCGACCATCTCGATCTTATCGCACGCGATCTGCGGACGACCCGCGCCAGCCTCATCGCCGCCAATCACCTCAAGAACCCGGATGCGCTGAAGCCGGGTCAGCACCTCAAGGCGCCGATTGAGAAGGTCTATGTCGTCCAGGCGGGTGACACGGTGGACGCCGTGGCCCAGCGCTTTGGACTGGACCCAGCCGAACTCGCCGATCTCAATGTGCTGCCGGAAACCCATAGGCTGCGCCCTGGCGAACAGTTGGCCTTGCCGGACGTCTTCCACGACCGAGGACCAGTTCCCGCGTCGGCGGCGCGAACCGTGATTTCCGGACATCTCTGGCCGCCGAAGGGCTATACGCCCCCGCCATGGGCGCGCGGGCCCGTGGTTGGCGAGGTCGACGGCCATCCAAGTCAAGCCTATCCCTCGATAGCGGGCCCTGGCGCTCCCTCTTTGAGCGACAGCGAGATCATGGCCGCTGGGCGTGGACGTTTCGTATGGCCGGTTCGGGGTGAGATATTGGAGTCCTTCGGCGTCAAGGATGTCGGACGTCGCAACGACGGCGTCGATGTGAAGGCGCCGGAAGGGACGATCGTGCACGCCGCCGCGGATGGCGATGTCGTCTACGCGGGAGACCAGGTGCCCGGTTTCGGCAATTTGGTGCTTGTTAAGCATGCCGACGGCTGGGTCACAGCCTACGCCCACCTTGGCAAGGTCAGCGTGAAGATGCGTGACACCGTGACCCGCGACCAGGAGATTGGACAGGTCGGTCAGACCGGCGGTGTCTCCGAACCTCAACTGCATTTTGAGGTCCGCTACGCGCCCAATCCGATGGACAAGGCCAAGCCGATCGATCCGCTTTTGGTGCTGCCCCGGTAGAGAATGAGCTTTTAGACGGGGAGGGGGCGTCCCAGTTCGCCGGCCAACTCACGGATAAACTGCCAGGCGACGCGCCCTGACCGCGAGCCGCGAAGCCTCGACCATTGCAGGGCGCGACGGTCGAGGTCGTCCGTGGCCAGGGCGAAACGTTCTGCATAGCCGCGCACCGCTGAGAGGTAGGAGTCCTGGTCCATCGGCCCGAAGCCAATCCAGGCCCCAAAGCGATCAGACACGCTGACCTCCTCCTCGGCGTCTTCCGCCGCGGCCATGGCGCCTTCCTGCTCGCCCCGGGCTCGCGGCATGAGGTGACGACGATTTGAGGTGGCCAGAAACAGGACATTGGCCGGGGGGCCTGCGACGCCGCCTTCGAGCGCCGATTTCAGGGCTTTGGCGGCGGCGGCGCCCTCCTCGAATGAAAGGTCATCACAGAGCACCACGAAACGTTCAGTTCGATCCCTGAACTGTTCGAACAAGCGGGGGAGGGCGGCCACCGCTTCCCCGTCCACCTCCACCATTCGCATCGTCGGTGTGTCTGCCGCCACCGACATGAATGCCGCCTTGGCCAAAGAGCTCTTGCCTGTCCCGCGAACGCCCCAAAGGAGGACGTGGTTCGACGGCAGCCCCAGCGCAAAGCGTCTCAGCGAGTCAAGCAGACGCGCCTTTTGACGTTCCACGCCAACCAGCAGGTCCATCGGCAAGAGGAAGTCCGGAGCTGGTCGGAAGGCGCCTGTCGCAAGGTCATGGCGGAACAACCGGGCGGCGCGGAAGTCGGGCGCCGGGTTCGGTGGCGGAGCCATGCGTTCCAGAGCTTCCGCGATGCGAACGAGGGTGGCGGTCAGGGCGTCGGACATGGTCTTCCCTATCGAGCCCATTCCAATTGCAAAAGGGGCCGATTGCAAAAGGGGTTGCGAGCGCATAGCTTCCCGCGACTTTGAGCGCGGCCTCCTCGGGAGGGCCGCGACAATTCAGTTTCTGGAGAGATTATGATCGCTTCGCACGCCCTCGTTCTGGCCGTTGTCGCCGGGGCCTCGCCGGCCGGGGGCATCCAGTCGTTCATCAACGCGGCGGGACCGGTTCTGCCGCTCGTTGGCGTCATGGTGCTGTTTTATATCATGATCTTGATGCCTCAACAGAAGCGCGCCAAGGAACACACCGCCAAGATCGCGGCGGTCAAACGCGGAGACGTGGTGGTCCTGTCGAGCGGCGTCATCGGCAAGGTGGTGCGGGTTGAGGACGCCGAGATCGGTGTCGAGATCGCCCAGAACGTCACGGTCAAGGCCGTCAAGAGCATGGTCGCCGACGTCCGGAGCCGCGATGTGGTGTCCGCGAACGACGCCAAGTCCTGATCCTGACCGGAATCGTTTCACATGCTTGAGCTCAGCCGGTGGAAGATCATCCTCGTCGTCGCTTCGGCGTTGTTCGGGTTGCTATTCACCTTGCCCAACCTCGTTCCGGCCGGCGCCCTGCCGTCCTGGGCGCCGCAGCAGAGGCTGAACCTCGGGCTTGACCTGCAGGGCGGTTCCTACCTGCTGTTGCAGGTCGACACCGTCGCGCTCGGCAAGGAGAGGCTCACCAACCTCACCGAGGACGTCCGCACCAAGCTTCATGCCGAGCAGATCGACTTTACCGGCCT
>CAIQDO010000561.1 GCA_903870555.1 uncultured Caulobacteraceae bacterium | reverse complement strand
CGACTACGGCTTCGACATGGACCGCATCCGGCGGCTGGCCGAGGCGCGGCTGATCTTCCGGGGCTGAGGACTCGCGCGGGAGGGGATTTTCCGGGTTCGCCGACGTCTCTTCCGCAATGCCTCCTCGCCGCCGCCCATTGCGGACGAGGACGTCCGCGGACCAGGGAAGGAAGAGCGGACGGGGACGTCCGCGGACCAGGGACGGTGCGGCTGGATCCGCCCGTCAGAAGAACAGCTTGCGGAAGCTGACGGAAATGGTGCGGCCGGTCGGGTCGATGTAGCCAGGCTGATAGATCAGCGGCGTCACGCCGGTGTCGTCGCGCACCGCCACCCGCTCGTCGAGCAGGTTGATCACCGCCAGCGTCACGCGCGCGCCGCGAAGCCAGGGGTGTTTCGCCACCAGGGCCTTCTGCTGTCCAAGATTGGCGAACAGCCGCAGATTGAGCAGGGTGACATCCGAGAAGTGCAGGTTTCCGCCGCCGGCGCCCGCAAGCCCCTGCACCGTCGTCGGGCTGCGCCAATCGGCGGAGAGGCGGGCGCCATAGCCTTTCAGGGTCGCGCCAAGCTGGCCCTCGATCTCGTTGCGCGCCTGTCCGCCCGTTCCGGAGGCGGCCGCGCCGTTGAGCAGGTCCAGCGTCGGACCCGTCGGACCCAGCCGCTCCCGGTCGACCAGATAGAGCGTGTGGTAGAGGGCGATCTGCAGCCGGCCGGAGCCCGGAAAGCCGCCGCCGAAGCCGCCGCCGCGCCCGCCGCCGCCGCCCGCACCGCCGAACCCGCCCGCGCCTCCGGAAGGACCGCCGCCGGCGCGCCCGGCGTCGAGTCCGCCGGCGCCCGGTCCGGGCGGGGGGCCGCCGTCCGGCCCGGGAGGCGGCGGAGCATCGCCGCCCTGTCCGCGCGCGCGCATCGCCGCCGCCGCGGCCATCCAGAAGGCGCGACGCTCCGCTGCGGTCGGCGGCTTGCCAAGCGGCCGGGCGTAGTTGAACCCCCAGCGGATCTGGCTGCGCTCGGAACGCGAGAAGTTCACCGGCCGAAAATCCTCCTCGACCAGATCGCCGTCGACGTCACGAAGGAACCGGTTCGGATAGGCCGACTGCACGACCGCGCTGGCCGAGGGGAAGGTCGCCACCGGATTGTCGATGTCGCTCCTGGTGTAGTTGGCGGTGAAGGTGAGATCCCGTTTGGCGAAAGGCTTGGCGGTCAGGCCAACCTTCAGCACGTTGCGCCGGTCCGCCATGAGATTGGGCGAACCGCCGGTGATCTGGGTGACAGTCGCCGTCCGGCCGGTGGCGAAATCGAACACGGGGACGCCCGGCGTGAAAATCGTCGCGCCGCCGAGTTGCTGCATGGTGGGCGCGGCTTCGTCGCGGGTGTGGGAGACGATCAGGGTATAGCCCGGGATCGGGGTCCAGTTCAGACCGTAGCCGTAGGCCGTCAGGGTTCCGGCGTCGGACAGCTGGTCGACGGCGGCGTTGGCGTTGATCGACAGATCGCCCAGGAACGCGGCCACATGGTTGCGTCGGCTGGTCAGCGGCAGGTCGAGATTCAACCGGGCGCTGGCGTCATTGCGGGCCAGGGACACCGCGCGCAACGGTCCGGACCGGTCGGTCGCCGACCGCAACCAGCCCGCGGCGTCGCCAACCTTGGCGCTGAGGT
>CAIQDO010000560.1 GCA_903870555.1 uncultured Caulobacteraceae bacterium | reverse complement strand
GGACGACTTTCCCTACCTGACCGAGACGCGCCGCCTCGCCGAGGGCGATTTGCTTTGCATCATGACCGACGGCGTGACCGAAGCCATGACGGATGCGGGCGAACTCATGGGGCGCGACGCGGTCGAACGGGTGCTGGGTAGGATGGATGACGGCCTGAGCGCGCGGGATGTGACCCTGGATCTTCAGGCGGCCGTGGCGCGGTTTGTCGCCGGCGCCGAACCCTCCGACGACCTCACCATCCTGACCATCCGGTGGAACGGGCCCGGATAGGCGCGCCATTCAAGTCTAACGCACGGTGATCACCAC
Organism: uncultured Caulobacteraceae bacterium; assembly: GCA_903870555.1. Classification (GTDB taxonomy): domain Bacteria; phylum Pseudomonadota; class Alphaproteobacteria; order Caulobacterales; family Caulobacteraceae; genus Acaudatibacter; species Acaudatibacter boreus. Next base: position 5,708 of record CAIQDO010000560.1, on the reverse strand, counting down.
GCGTCTGTTCAGGGGGTCCTCGGTATTGTCCCGCTCATGGCCTGGAAGGGGCTCGCGCTTGCCGCGGCCGGCGACGCTGACCGACTCAGGCGGCACGCCATGGGAGGTGAGGACCGGCGCCAGTCTGTCCCTGACCGTCTCCGCCCTTGCTCTCGACAAGGCCTCGTTGTCTTCGTCACCGCCGACGGTGTCGGTGTGACCGGTGATGACGACCTCGGCGGCCTTGCGCTGAGCGATCTCGGCGATCACGCCATCGAGTTCCTTCATTGCAGCGGCGTCCAGTTCGGTGCTGTTAGAAGCGAAATGGAACGTGAAATCGACCGGGGCCCGCGGCAGGCTCGCCAGGGCCTCGCCGAAGATACGCTCGACGGTCCTGGCGTCCGCGGTCGCCAGGCGCTGGTGACCCGGCGGCAGGTGATCGGCCGCGTAGGCCGCGTTGAGAACCGTCTTGCTCCCTCCGGCCTGGACCACAACGGCGCCGACATGGCCATCGGCTTCCGGCAGCACCACCACCAGATTTCGACTCGAGGCGCACGCCGTAAGGGTCGCGCTAGCCAGTGCCATCACCAACAGACTTTCACGCCGGTTCATTGGCCCTCGCCGTCATCGGCGCGCACGACGAATTCTGTGCCGCGAACCCCGAGCACCGCCACTCGCGTACGCACCCGCATGGCTTCAGGGCTCTGCTTGACGATCTGGCCCGATTTCACCGCCAGGGTTCCCCGATGCAGCGACACATCGAAGGCGCCGTCGTGGGTGGTGGTGTCGAACCGGAACTGGTCCAGGCTCAGGCGACTGAAGGACCCCAGCGCCAGAAGGCTGTTGTCGGAAAAGGTGACGCCGACTGAACTATGGGCTGCGGTGATGACCACGTCGGACCTGAAGACCCGGTCGCCAACATGAAGGTCGATGTGTTTCCCAGCCCGCTCAGCAGACACCGCGCCTGTCTCGCTCTTGATCTGGCCGATCGGATTATCCGCCCTCGCGGCGAGCGGGAAATTCAACGCCGTCGTCAGAAGCAGAAGTTTCCAACCCAGACGACAGCCTGGCGGTATTATGTTAGGCATCAACGAGGGCTCCGACTGACAAGGGGGCGCGCCTATGGACCTTGAGATCAACGCCCCCGCGACGATGGGCGCCTTGTTGACCTGTTCGGAAAGAATAGGCCATGTCTGCGCCGCCGCCAACCTCGATCCCGACTTGATCGCCCGGGCGCGGATCGTGCTCGAGGAACTTTTTCTCAACACAATCAGATATGGCTACGGCGCCGAATGTGAGAGGCCCGTACGCATGGTCCTCAATCGCGGGCGGGGATCGACTCTGACGCTGATCTATGAGGACGAAGCGCCGAGGTTCGATCCGATCGCCTGGCGCGAACGGCCCGATCGCACCTTCGCCGTGGATGTCTTGAGGGAAGGCGAGGCCGGACTTGACCTGATGTTCGGCCTGGCGACCAGTCTTGACTATGAGCCCACCAGAGTCGGCAATCGTGTGACCGTGTCCTTCGCCCGTCGTTGACGTGGGGGCATCGACGGCCGGGCCGTCGAATGTCCGGTGCGTTTGATCTTGATCAAGGATGACGCAGACGCCTCCCCGCAGGGTTGCTTGAGGAAACGAGGCGGGGCGCGGCGGACAGCTGTTCGACTCACCGGCCGATTCCCAAGACCCGGCGCGGCCGGGCTGAGATACCCAGGCACGGAGGACACACAGCATGACCGAAACGGCGACCCTCGCCAGAACCGAGACCAAGACCGAGCACTTCGACGTTCTGATCGTCGGCGCCGGCATATCGGGCGTTGGCGGCGCCTATCACCTCGGCACGCAATGCCCCGGGACCAGCTACGTGGTTCTGGAAGCCCTCGACGGCTTTGGAGGCACCTGGCTGTCTCACACCTATCCGGGGATTCGCTCGGACAGCGACCTCTACACCTTCGGCTATCGCTTCAAGCCCTGGGTCGGCCCGCCGATCGCCACCGCCGCCGAGATCCTCAGCTATATGGGCGAGGTGATCGAGGAAAACGATCTGGCCAAGAACATCCGCTACAAGCACAAGATCGTCTCGGCGTCGTGGTCCAGCAAGGACAATCTCTGGACCATCGAGGCTCACCGCACCGACACCGGCGAAGCCTCCTGGTTCACGGCCGGCTTCCTGTGGATGTGCCAGGGCTATTACCGCCAGCTGAAGGGCTACACACCCGAGTGGGAGGGCATGGACTCCTTCAAGGGGACGATCATTCACCCGCAGGAATGGCGCGACGACCTCGACTACAAGGGTAAGAATGTCCTGGTGATCGGCTCCGGCGCCACCGCCGCGACCGTGGTCCCGGCCATCGCCGCCGATTGCAACCACGTCACCGTGCTGCAGCGCTCGCCGACCTACTTCATCCCCGGCCGCAACGAGAACGATCTGGCCAATATTCTTCGTGAACTGGAGATCGCCGAGCCGATCATCCACGACATCGTCCGCAAGAAGATCCTGTTCGACCAGGAAGCCTTCACCCGCCGGGCGATCAGCGAGCCCGAAGTGGTCAAGGCCGAACTGCTGGCCGGCGTCCGCGCCTACCTGGGTCCCGACTACGATGTCGACACCCACTTCACGCCCCGCTACCGCCCCTGGCGTCAGCGCATCGCTTTCGTTCCCGACGGCGACATCTTCAAGGGCATCACCGCCGGCAAGGCCACCATGGTCACCGACGAGATCGATCGCTTTGTCGAAAAGGGCGTGCTGCTGAAGTCGGGCAAGACCCTGGAGGCCGACATCATCCTCACCGCCACCGGCTTCAACCTCAATGTGCTGGGCGATATTGACTTCACCATCGACGACAAGCCGCTGAATTTCGCCGACACGGTCACCTACCGCGGCATGATGTTCACGGGCGTGCCCAACATGCTGTGGATCTTCGGCTATTTCCGCGCCAGCTGGACCCTGCGGTCCGACCTGCTCGCCGACTTCGTCTGTCGCCTGCTCAACCACATGAAGGCCAAGGGCGTGAAGCGAGTCGAGGTCGCCCTGCGCGAAGAGGATCACAACATGCCTCTGCTGCCATGGCTCGACACCGACAACTTCAATCCCGGCTACATGCTCCGTGGCATGCACCTTCTGCCCAAACGCGGCGACAAGCCCGAATGGGCGCACAGCCAGGACTACTGGCGGGAAAAGGACGAGGTCCCCGCCATCGACCTGGACGGACCTGAGTTCGTCTACCACTGACAGGCGGGGCGCCGTCGGGGCGCCTGCCCCGACGGCGCCGTTTCCTTCGCCTTTCGACCGGGCTAAACCCGCCGCAGGGCGGCCCTTGACGGTCGCCGGGCAAGGGGCGGAACCGTGGCTGAATTGATCCTCCATCACTATCCGGAATCGCTGTTTTCGGAGAAGGCGCGGGCCATGCTCGGCGCGCGTGGCCTGCCCTGGCGGTCGGTGATCATCCCGATGATCATGCCGCGCCCCGACACCATTCCTCTGACCGGCGGCTATCGCCGCACGCCGGTGATGCAGATCGGCGCCGACGTCTATTGCGACACCGCCCTGATCGCCGCCGTTCTCGACGACAAGGGCTCGGGCCCGACCTTCTTCCCAGCCGCCAGCCGGCTCGCCGCCCAGACCCTGGCCCGCTGGGTTGACACCGAGCTGTTCTGGGCCGCGGTGACCCTGCGCTTCCTGCCGTCCAACACCGGCTCGTTCTTCGCCAACAGCGAAGCCGCCGCCGCCTTCGCCGCCGATCGCGCCAACTTCAGCCAGGGGTCCACCGTCCGCCGTCTGCCGCTGGAAGAGGCTCTGCCGCGTTACACGGTCTTTCTGGCCGAACTCGAGGCCCAGCTTGGCGACAGGCGCCGCTACCTGTTCGGCGAAGACTGGACCATCGCCGATTTCTCGACCTACCACCTGCTGTGGTTCATTCACGCGGGCGGGGCGATGGCCGCGGTCCTCGCCGCCCATCCCGCCGCCAGCGCCTGGTACGGGCGGATGAAGGCGTTCGGGAAGATCCCAGGCGTTGCCATGACCGGTCCTGAGGCTCTGGCCGTCGCCTCCGCGGCCGAGCCCGCGCCGATCATTGGCGGCGCCAGCGATCTCGCCGACATTCCCGTCGGCGCCCTGGTCGATGTCGGGCCGACGGACTACGGCGTCATGCCCAGTCGCGGGGAACTGCTCAGCTGCGACACCGCCTCGATCACCATCCGTCGCTCGCATGAGCGCACCGGCGTGGTTCACGTTCACTTTCCCCGGCACGGCTTCGGCGTGGCCCGGGTCCACGGAGACAACGCCTGATGGATATTTCACTCGCCGGCCGCGTGGCCCTCGTCACTGGCGCCAGTCGCGGAATCGGCCGGGCCATCGCTCTGTCATTGGCTGAGGCTGGGGCCGACATCGCCGTCAACTATCGCCGTGACGACGCCGCCGCGCGCGAGACCGTCGAGGCCGTTCAGGCCCTTGGCCGAAAGGCGATCGCCTACTCGGCCTCGGTGGAGAACTGGGACGAGGACGTGGTGATGGTCACCAGGATCCTTGAGGACTTCGGCGGCATCGACATTCTGGTCAACAACGCCGGCATCGCCAGCCGCGGCCAGAGCACGGTCGACACCGATCCCGCCGAGATGGAGCGCGTCGTGCGCATCCACGCCTTCGCCCCGGCCTATCTGTCGAAACTGATTGTGCCGCAAATGCGCCAGCGCGGCCGCGGCGACATCATCATGATCTCCAGCGTCGCCACCCTGTTCCACTCGGCCAACGGCGGCCCCTACAACATGGGCAAGGCGGCGATGGAGGCCCTCGCCCTGACCCTGGCCAAGGAAGAACGCGCCCATGGCATCCGCACCAACATCGTCGCCCCCAGCCTGACGGTCACGGAAATGGGCAAGCGCCTCAGCCGCGCCACCTCGGGCGTCGCCGACATCCACGAACTGGACGCACGCTCGCCCTTCGGCCGCGTCAGCACCCCCGAGGACGTGGCGGCCGTGGTCACGTTCCTGGTCTCGTCGGCCAACCCCTATGTCAACGGCCAGAAGGTCAACGTCAACGGCGGCGGCTGAGGCTGCGGTCTAAGCCAGGTTGAGCAGCTTCGGATCGCCGCCCTGAGCGGCGATGTTGACGCTGACAGCGCGTTCGACGGCGTAACGCGACAGGGCGTGCGGGCCGCCGGCTTTGGGGCCGGTGCCGGACAGGCCCTGGCCGCCGAACGGCTGGACTCCGACCACGGCGCCGATCACCGAGCGGTTGACATAGACATTGCCGGCCGGAACCAGCGCCTTGACCCGGTCGGCGAAGCCTTCGATGCGGCTGTGGATCCCCAGGGTCAGGCCATAGCGCCGGCTCGCCAGGGCGCCGGCGACGGCGTCGAGCTCGTCCCCACTATAGCGCACCACATGCAGGATCGGGCCGAACACCTCGCCTTCCAGAAAATCGGCCGAGGGGATTTCCGCCATGACCGGCCCGAAGAAGGTCCATGAAAAGGCGGGCACATCGAGGGTCTTGATCACCATGGCTTCGCGGTTCAGCCGCGCCAGGTGCGCCTCCAGCGCCGTCTTGGCCTCGGCGTCGATCACCGGGCCAACGTCGGTCTTCGGGTCGCCGGGATCGCCGAGCACCAGGGCGTCCATCGCCCCCGCGATTCCGGCGATCAAACTGTCGGCGGTCTCGCGCGGCAGGAACAGGATCCGCAACGCCGAGCAGCGCTGTCCGGCCGAGCCGAACGCCGAGGCGATGACGTCGT
>CAIQDO010000559.1 GCA_903870555.1 uncultured Caulobacteraceae bacterium | reverse complement strand
GCCAAGGTGATCCTGACCGAGCGCGACCCGGACGAATGGTTCACCTCGACACAGGAAACGATCTTCAACGTCGATTACACCGTCGAGCCGGCCAACATTTTCGAGTCCATGACAAGGAAGGTGGTGGGCCGGATGTTCGACCTGCGGATGCACCATCGAGATTGGGTGATCGGCAAGTACCTTGAGCACAACGCCGAGGTTCGCCGGGTGATTCCCGCCGATCGCCTGCTGGTCTATTTCGCGGCCGACGGTTGGAGGCCGCTGTGCGATTTTCTCGGCGTCGCCCCGCCCGCCGAGGCCATGCCGAATGTCAATTCCACAAAGGAATTCAAGGCCCGCTTCACGCGGGCCTGAACCGGTTCAGCCTTCCAGATCCTCCGGAAGAATGGCCATTTCGAACATGAAGGAGCCGTCCTCGTCCTCGTCTTCGTAGACGACGCCGATGAACTCGCCCTTCATTTCGACCTCGGCGGAATCCTTCTGCTTCGGGCGCGCCTTGACGGCGATGTGGGGGTTGCCGAAGGTCCGCTTCAGGTGCGCCTGGACGCGGTCGATATCTTTTTGATCCATGGTGGGCGCTCCAAAATCGATTGGCGCGGACCCTAGTGGAAGCCGGCGACCGGGCGCAACCGAATCGTGTCCCTGCGGCGATCTCGCCGCGCTCGCCGCGGTGATTTCAGACGGTGACGCCGGAAATCGTATGATCCATCGTCCGGGCTGGCTCGGAACATGTCGGACAATTGACCAGGCGCGCGGGAACTCCGGCGGCGGTGCAACCGCTTGGCACCGCCATCAGCACCACCGATCCAGAGGCGATCTTGGCGAAATCGCCGACCGTGATGTTGCCGAGCACCTTGGCGCCGGCGCCGAGCAGCACGCCATTGCCGATCTTCGGATGTCGATCGCCCTGGTCGGCGCCGGTCCCACCCAGGGTGACACCGTGCAGCATCGATACGTTCTCGCCAATCACCGCCGTTTCGCCGATGACGATGCCGGTTCCGTGATCGAAGAAGGCGCCCGGCCCAATCACGGCGGCCGGATGGATGTCGACCTGGAACAGTTCGGACATCCGGCTCTGCAGATAGAAGGCCAGCGCCTCGCGCCCCGACCGCCACAGCCAGTGTCCGACACGGTGAGTCTGGAGCGCCTGAAATCCCTTGAAATAAAGGAAGGGCTGAACAAACCCCTTGCAGGCGGGATCGCGTTCGAACACCGCGCGGAGGTCGGCCTCAGCGTGATCCACGATGGTCGGATCCGCGGCGTAAGCCTCCTGCGCAACCTCACGCAGGCTCATGGCCCGGAGTTCCTGGTCACCCAGCTTGCGCGCAATCTGATAGGACAGCGCGGACGCCAGGTCGCCGTGACGGATAATCACCGCGTTGAGCATTGAGGCGAGGCTCGGCTCGTCCCGGGCAACCCTCTGGGCCTCGCTGCGAAGGGCCGGCCAAACCCGCGGCGAAAGACCGCCATCCACGACCTCAAGATGCTGCGCCATGTCGCT
>CAIQDO010000558.1 GCA_903870555.1 uncultured Caulobacteraceae bacterium | reverse complement strand
GGCGATCGGCGGATTCGTCCCGCGTTCAGTCCGGACGCCGTTTGTCGGGCTTGATCAGCCGCCCACGTTGCGCTCGATCAGCCGGTGGATATCGTGGCGCATGGCGTCGTGATCTTCGGATTTCGACAGTAGGGTGGCGACGACGATCGGGCCCTCCTTAGGGCCGCGGGCTTCGTAGCCGACCACCTTGTACCCGTGCGGCCCGGCGGTCTCGCTGGCCAGGATGTAGCGGGCCCGGACGCCGGAGCCGCTTTCCTCGATGCGGATCTGGGCCCCGCCGTCGTTGGCGTTGATGTTGACGCCCGCGCCGTCGCCTCCGCCGATACGAACCGTGGCGCGATCGCCTTCGCGGCCGTTTCCGTCATGGGCCTCTACGTGAACGCCCGTCGCGTCGACATCGGTGTGATGGTCGCCATTGGCGTGGATGTGAATGCCGGGCAGGTCGATGTTGACCTTGTCGCCATCCTTCTCACCGCCGGCCTTCGATGGGGGCGTTGGCGTGGGGGGCGCGGAAACGGCTGGAACCTCCGTCTTGAGTTGGGCCTCGATCGGTTCGAGCGCCGACCGGGCGTCCTTTCCATCGAGGGCGACCAGCGTCAGCGTCACCTGGGCGCCGTCCTCGCCGCCATAGACGCAGGACTTGCCGTCCGCCGCCGCGCTTTTGCGATTCAGATCGCCTTCGGACTCGGGGCAGTCGAGGCTTGAGACCGCCTTCAGAGGGCCCTTGGCATGGGGATGGGGAGGGTTGCAGGCCGTCAAGGCCAGAGCGGCGAACACCAGAGCCATCGACGCTCCGCCCGCCATCAAGTCAAACTGCTTCATTGTCCTCGCCTCCGTGACCACCACGTTCCGTCGGGAGCATGGTGGCCAGGGGCAGGGTTCGAATCCAGTGAATAAACCGTAAGGCGGTCTTATTGCTGGCCGGGGCGAGCGCCCGAGCCTTCCCGACGCGCCAGGAACGCGAGGCGTTCGAACAGGGAGACGTCCTGCTCGTTCTTCAGCAAGGCGCCATGAAGCGGCGGGATCAGCTTGGTCGGATCGCGTTCCCTCAGGGCGTTTTCGTCGATGTCCTCGACCATCAGCAGCTTCAACCAGTCGAGAAGTTCGGAGGTCGACGGCTTCTTCTTCAGGCCGGGCACCTTGCGCATGTCGTAGAAAATCCGCAGCGCCTCAGCCACCAGCTTTTGCTTGATACCCGGATAGTGGACGTCGATGATGGCTTTCATCGTCTCTTCTTCCGGGAAGCGAATGTAGTGGAAGAAACAGCGGCGCAGGAAGGCGTCCGGCAATTCCTTTTCATTGTTCGAGGTGATCAGCACCACGGGGCGGATCTTCGCCCGGATGGTCTCATTGGTCTCGTAGACATAGAATTCCATGCGATCGAGCTCCTGGAGCAGATCGTTCGGGAATTCGATGTCGGCTTTGTCGATCTCGTCGATCAACAGCACGGGCCGCTCGGGCGCGTCGAAGGCCTCCCACAGCTTGCCACGCTTGATGTAGTTGGAGACGTCCTTGACGCGCTCGTCGCCGAGCTGGCTGTCCCGCAGGCGGGTTACCGCTTCATACTCATAGAGGCCCTGCTGGGCCTTGGTGGTCGACTTGATGTGCCAGGTGATCAGCGGCGCATCGAGGGCCTTGGCGATTTCATAGGCCAGCACCGTCTTGCCGGTGCCCGGTTCGCCCTTGATCAGCAGCGGTCTTTCAAGGGCTATGGCGGCGTTGACCGCGATTTTCAGATCGTCTGTGGCGACGTAGTCGGCCGTGCCTTCGAAACGTTTGCTCATCCAGGGCTCCCATCGAGGCTGGCCGCCTCTTGAAACAGGTGTTCAAATTCGAACCTACCCTAAAGCCCGCGCGGCGACATTCAAGCCGGTTGCGGATTATTCCGGTGCGCGATCGCCAATCGGCGGTCACAGCCTTCGCGGCGTGGCCCTGCCGGCCTGGAAGTCCGCCGGCGTTCCGTCGCCGTCGATGACCGCGTCCGAGGGGTCGCCCGGGGAGGCGTCGTCGTCGACCCCGTCGCCCTCCTCGAGCATCGCCTCTCGCTCGCCTTCCTCGATGTCGTCGGGATCGAAGTCCTCCGGATCCGTGGGCTGATCCTCGTCTGCGTCATCCTCGGCGGTGGTCACGTCATAGACATTGAGGGCCATATCCGGGTCGGCGATGTCGTCGCCATCCTCGGTGGTGTTGGTTTCGTCGAACACCTCCGCCAGGTCCTGGCTGTCGGCGTCCTGTTCGAGATCGGGCATTGATGCCTCCTGGCTTATCGCCCCCATCGAACCCCCAGGCGGGGCCACGGTTCCCGGCGCAGTCTTCGACAGGCGGGCCGGGCGCAGCTAAAGGGTCGGCTGTGCCCAATTCTTCCCGACGCCCTCCGCTCGTTCTGGCCAGCGCCAGCCCCCGCCGCCTCGACCTGCTGGCGCAGGCAGGGATCATCCCTGACATCGTTGACCCTTGCGACATCGACGAGGCGCCCCTCAAGGGTGAGACGCCGCGTCTCGCCGCCGTGCGTCTGGCCGCGGAGAAAGCCCGCGTCGGGGCGTCCCGTAATCCGGACGCCTTTGTGCTGGCGGCCGACACGGTGGTGGCGGTCGGACGCCGGCTGTTGGGCAAGCCGGACACCGAAGCGGAAGCCGTTCGCATGCTGTCATTGCTGTCCGGCCGCGGGCACCGCGTGTTCACAGGCGTCACGCTGACAGCTCCGGACGGCCGGTCGGCAACCCGCCTTTCGGAAACCCGCCTGAAAATGAAACGGCTGTCGGATCGCGACGTCCGCGGACTGATCGATTGCGGCGAGTGGCGCGGCGCCGCCGGCGGCTATCGGATCCAGGGCCGGGCCGGCGCCTGCGTCATCAGCCTGAT
>CAIQDO010000557.1 GCA_903870555.1 uncultured Caulobacteraceae bacterium | reverse complement strand
CGCGGCCAGCCACCGGATCACGGCGCCTTGCTCGTCCGGGTTCAGGATGGCGAGCGAGATTCCGGAAAGGTAGACCAGATCGGCGCCGGTCAGCCTGTCGGCGCCGTCGTCGGCCATAAGGCGGCTGAACCATTGGCGCGCCGGCGACGCCGACCGCCAGTAGCGGAAGCTGCGTTCGCCCGTCGGCGACAGGTCGATCATGTAGAGCCCAGGCTCCGTCCCCTCGATGGCGAAGGCCAACGCGGCGCCGACCCCCTCCTCCGCCCAAGCGCCACGCATGGCGAGGCTCAGCGGACCCGCGCCTGTCGCGGTCAGCAATGAGACCTCGGCCTGGGGCACCGAGCGCTTGAGATACACGGCGGTGTTGTAGGCGTCGCCGGCAAACCCCCTGGCGTAAAGGCCGTCGCCAGCCTGCCGGAGCTCGACCATGCAGTCGCCAATGCAGACTACGCGCATCACGGCTCCTTGGCCCCGCCACCGGCCGCGCCGGTTGGTAGAGGTTTGATTGGTCTGATAGTTGTAGCGCCTATTGCAAGCGTTGGTCGCGGTTCCATGACATCAGTTCCCTTGTCGCCCGATGGTGTTCGTCGAGGTTTGGTTCAGGCCGGTGTAGCTGCGGTCGTCGCCTCCGCGGCGGGCGCGGCAACCGGACGGGGGGCCGGGCGCGACAGGGCGGAGGCCACCGTCGCCGCGACCACAAGCGGTCGCGTGCGTGGCCAGGTCGACAACGGGATCCTGGCCTTCAAGGGCGTGCGCTATGGCGCCGACACGGCGCCGCGCCGGTTCAAACCACCGGCGCCGCCACAGCCCTGGTCTGATATTCTCGACGCCGACGCTTTTGGACCGGTCTGCCCGCAAACGGGGACCGACGAGCCTCGGGGCGAGGACTGCCTGTTCCTGAATGTCTGGACGCCCGGGCTTCGCGGTACTCGCGCGCGACCGGTGATGATCTACATCCACGGCGGCGCCTATAGCAGCGGTTCGGGGAGCAGCCCGCTGACCGACGGCGCCCGGCTCAGCCGGCGGGGCGATGTGGTGGTGGTGACGCTCAATCACCGCCTCAACGCCCTGGGATATTTGTCCCTGGGCCGTTTCGGCGGCCCCGCCTTCGCCGATTCGGGCAATGTAGGGATGCTGGATCTGGTGCTCGCCCTGACCTGGGTGCGTGACAATATCGGCCAGTTCGGCGGAGATCCCGGCAAGGTGACGCTTTTCGGCCAATCGGGTGGCGGCGCCAAGATCGCCACCCTGATGGCCATGCCGAGCGCCCGAGGCCTGTTTCACCGGGTCGCGACCATGAGCGGCCAACAGGTGACGGCGTCCGGCCCGCTGCATGCCGAACAGCGCGCGCGAGCCTATCTCTCCGCGCTCGATCTGGCTCCGGACCGGCTTGGCCCGCTGCTCGATCTGCCCTGGCCGCGACTGGTGGAGGCCCTGAACGCAAAGGATCCGATCCTTGGCGGCGGCGTCTATTTCGGGCCGGTGGTGGATGGCCGCTCCCTGCCGCGGCACCCCTTCTACCCCGACGCTCCGGCGCTTTCGTCCGACGTGCCGATGATCATCGGCAACACCCATGACGAGACCCGCCTGCTCATCGGGCGATCCGACCCGTCGCTGTTCAGCCTCGGTTGGGACGCCCTGCCGGGCCGCCTG
>CAIQDO010000556.1 GCA_903870555.1 uncultured Caulobacteraceae bacterium | reverse complement strand
CGCGGTTCAGCCACAACACCCCCATCGAGGTGGCGTGGACGGTGGTGCCGGTGCTGATCCTGATGTTCATCGCCATTTTTTCGTTCAAGCTGCTCTTCGAAGAGCACGACATGCCCAAGCCCTATATGACCGTGAAGGTGGTCGGCCGGCAGTGGAACTGGGACTACGAATATCCCGACCAGAAGATCGCGGCCTACACCTCCACGCCGCTGTCGGAGGCCGACTCCAAGGCCCAGAACGTGCCCTACATCCTGGCCTCGACCGCGCCCCTGGTGGCGCCGGTGGGCAAGGTGGTGCGGGTTCAGGTCACCGCCGAGGACGTTATCCACTCCTTCTCGGTCCCCGCCTTCGGGGTGAAGATCGACGCCATCCCCGGCCGCCTGAACCAGACCTGGTTCAAGGCCGACCGTGTCGGCACCTTCTACGGCCAGTGTTCGCAGCTGTGCGGCATCAATCACTCCTTCATGCCCATCGAGGTGAAGGTCGTGTCGCAGGCCGACTTCGACGCCTGGGTGGCCAGCAAGGCCGCCAAACCCGCCGTGGTGGCCGCCGCTGCCGCCGCCCCCGCCGCCGCGCCGGCCGCGGCCCAGTAGATTACGTTCGAGGGAGATTCACAGATCATGGCAGACGCCGCCACCGCCCACGGACATGCTCATGGCGCGCATGACTCCCATGCCGCCGCGCCGGGCTTTTTCACCCGCTGGTTCCTGTCGACCAATCATAAGGACATCGGCACGCTCTACATCATCTTCGCCATCCAGGCGGGGCTGATCGGCGCCCTGCTGTCCGGCCTGATCCGGCTGGAACTGGACGCCCCCGGCATTCAGCTGTTCACGCAAGGCTCGTGGCTCGCGAAGCTCGGCATCGTCGAAGCCAGCAAGCACGGCTACTACGCGGTGGTCACGGCCCACGCGCTGATCATGATTTTCTTCATGGTCATGCCGGCGATGATCGGCGGTTTCGGCAACTGGTTCGTGCCGCTGATGATCGGCGCGCCTGACATGGCTTTCCCGCGGATGAACAACATCAGCTTCTGGTTGCTGGTGGCCTCCTGGGTTCTGCTGCTCACCTCCCTGTTCGTCGACGGAGGACCGGGACGGGGTTTCGGCGGCGGCTGGACCCTCTATCCGCCGTTGTCGACGATCGGGCACACAGGCCCGGCAATGGACTGCGCGATCCTGTCGATCCACCTCGCCGGCGCCAGCTCGATCCTCGGCGCCATCAACTTCATCACCACCATCTTTAATATGCGCGCGCCGGGCATGACCCTGCACCGCATGCCCCTGTTCGCCTGGTCGATTCTGGTGACGGTGTTCCTGCTGCTGTTGTCGTTGCCGGTTCTGGCCGGCGCCATCACCATGCTGCTGACCGACCGCAACTTCGGCACCCACTTCTTCGATCCCGCCGGCGGCGGCGATCCGACCATGTTCCAGCACCTGTTCTGGTTCTTCGGTCACCCGGAAGTGTACATTCTGATCCTGCCGGGCTTCGGCATCATCAGCCACATCGTCTCGACCTTCTCCAACAAGCCGATCTTCGGCTACCTCGCCATGGCCTACGCCATGGTCGCCATCGGCTTCCTGGGCTTCATCGTCTGGGCTCACCACATGTTCACCGTCGGCATGCCGATCAATCTGCAAGCCTACTTCGTGGCGGCCACCATGGTCATCGCGGTGCCCACCGGCGTGAAGGTGTTTTCCTGGATCGCCACCATGTGGGGCGGCTCGCTTGAGTTTAAGACGCCCATGCTGTGGGCGATCGGGTTTATCTTCCTGTTCACGGTCGGCGGCGTCACTGGCGTGGTTCTGGCCAATGCCGGCATCGACTATTCGCTGCACGACTCCTACTACGTGGTCGCCCACTTCCATTATGTGCTCAGCCTCGGCGCCGTGTTCGCCATCTTCGGCGGCTTCTACTACTGGTTCGAGAAGATGTGGGGGGTTCGCTACAATGAGGTCCTCGCCAACATTCATTTCTGGATCACCTTTGTCGGCGTGAACATCGTGTTCTTCCCGCAGCATTTCCTGGGTCTGCAGGGGATGCCGCGCCGGTCGATCGACTATCCGACCGCCTTCACCTTCTGGAACCACATCTCGACGGTAGGCTACGAGATCACCTTCGTCGGATTGATGGTGTTCCTGGTGGTGCTGGCCGAAGCCATCGTCCGTCGCCGTCCCGCCCGCGCCAATCCCTGGGGCGTCGGCGCCACCACCCTCGAATGGACCCTGTCCTCGCCGCCGCCGTTCCACCAGTTCAATGAACTGCCGGTGGTCCACGCGGACAGTCACTAGGTTTCGGGAAGAGAGCGGCTGAGACATGACTGATCAAACGGCCTCGGCCGTTGTCCCGCTCGAAGCTGGCCGGTGGCAGGACTATCTGGCGCTGCTGAAGCCTCGGGTGATGTCCCTGGTGGTGTTCACTGCCTTCACCGGCATGGTTTGCTCCGGCCAGGCGATGGACCCCCTGCTGGCGACGGTGGCGATCCTGTGCATCGCCATCGGGGCGGGCGGCTCGGCGGCCCTGAACATGGCCTACGACGCCGATATCGACGCCCTGATGAAGCGGACCCGCAACCGCCCGGTTCCCGCCGGCCGGGTGCAGCCGGCCGACGCCCTGGCTCTGGGCATCGCCCTGTCGCTGTTCTCGGTCGGCATCATGGGGCTGGCGGTCAACTGGCTGTCGGCCGGCCTGCTCGCCTTCACCATCCTGTTCTACGCGATCGTCTACACCCTTTGGCTCAAGCGCAGGACGACTCAGAACATTGTCATCGGCGGACTCGCCGGCGCCTTGCCGCCGGTCGTCGGCTGGGCGGCGGCCAGCGGAACCGCGCCCTTGAACGCCTGGATCCTGGTGGCGATCGTGTTCTTCTGGACGCCGCCGCACTTCTGGGCTCTGTCGCTCTACACCACCACCGACTACGCCAAGGCCGGGGTGCCGATGCTTCCCGTGGTCAAGGGCGCCAAGGCGACCCGCATTCAGGTGCTCCTTTACAGCCTGCTGCTGGCGCCGGTCGGACTGGCGCCGGTGCTCACCGGCCTTGGCGGCCCGATCTATCTCGCCGTTTCCGGACTGGGCGCCGCAGGACTGCTGATCCTGGCCGTGCGACTGCTGCGCAGCCACGCCGGCGAGCCGGCCCCGCCCCTGCCCAACGGCCGCAAGGAAGGCCTCTATGACGTGCGCGCCGCGGCCCGCCCGGCCCGCGACCTGTTCGCCTTCTCGCTTCTCTACCTTTTTGGCCTGTTCGCCGCCCTGCTGATCGAACGCACCCCGCTGATCGCCGGTCTGGGGCTGCGCCTGTGAGTGATCCGAACGCCGAAACACCGGAGGCGGCCAAGGCGCGCCGCGGGCGCAACTACCTGCTCGCCGGCGCCCTGTTGGTTTTCGTGGTGCTGGTGTTCGTGATCACCATCGTCAAGATCAAAGCCAATGGCGGCATACAGTAGCGCCCCCGCCCGCAACGCGCGCGTGGCTCTGATCTGCGTCGGCGTGTTCACGCTGATGGTTGCGGCGGCCTTTGCCGCGGTGCCGCTCTATCGCGCCTTCTGTCAGGCGACGGGTTTCAACGGCGCCGTGCGGCGCGCGGCCGCCGGCCGCCTGGCGGGCGCCGGAGGGGTGTCGGCGACCACCGTCACCGTGCGCTTCGACACCAACGTCAACGGCATCGCCTGGCGTTTCGAGCCTGTGCAGGCCACCCAGACCGTCCACCTGGGCGAGAACAAACTCGCCTTCTTTCGGGCCACCAACACCAGCAACAAGACCCTCACCGGACGGGCGCTGTTCAACGTCCTTCCGGAGGCGGCGGGTCCCTATTTTTCGAAGCTGGAATGCTTCTGTTTCAAGAACCAGACCCTGGCGCCTGGTCAGAGCGCGGAGTTCCCGGTCGTCTACTTCGTTGACCGGCGCTACGGCTCGGACCAGGACACCAAGGGGGCGGGTGAGATCACGCTGTCCTATACCTTCTTCCCTGCGGTGGCCGGTTCGGCCGGCGGCGGAACGGCGGCGGGGACGGCCGGCGCGACGGGCGGTTCGCCGCGCGGGCGTCTGTAGTATTTGTAGTTGGCAAGGCGCGGGAGGGTCACGGCCCCCCCGCCGGGGTAGAAGGTCTTAAAACGGCGACATGGCTCACGAAGGCGTCAAGCACGACTACCATCTGGTCAATCCCAGTCCCTGGCCGCTGATCGGTTCGGCGTCGGCGGTGGTCCTGGCTCTCGGGCTGATCATCGGCCTCAAGGGGCTGTTAGGTGTTCCCAAGGGCAACTGGTGGGTTCTGGCCCTCGGTTTCGCCGGGGTCCTTTGGACCATGGCCGGCTGGTGGACCGAGGTGGTCAAGGAAGCCAACGCCGGGGACCACACGCCGGTGGTGGCCCTCGGGCTGCGCTATGGCATGATACTGTTTATCGCCTCCGAGGTGATGTTCTTCGTCGCCTGGTTCTGGGTGTTCTTCGAGATGGCCCTGTTCCACGGCGTTCGCACCCATTCGGGCATTGAGGATGTCCGGGCGGCCTGGGCCACCTGGCCGCCGAAGGGTGTCGAGACCGTTTCGGCCTTCCAACTGCCGCTGATCAACACGCTCACCCTGCTGCTGTCCGGCACGACGGTCACCTGGGCGCACCACGCGCTGCAGACCGGCGACCGCAAGGGGGCCAAGATCGGCCTTGCCCTGACCATCGCCCTGGGGGTGATGTTCACTCTGATCCAGGGCTATG
>CAIQDO010000555.1 GCA_903870555.1 uncultured Caulobacteraceae bacterium | reverse complement strand
GTAGGGAAAGTCGTCCACCACGCAGAGGGGGGGGCCACCCTCCGCCGGCACGGCTCGCGGCGGCAGACCCGGACTGACGAGAAACGGGGCGTCATGCCCGGCGTTGCAGAAATCCATCTCGCCGGTTCGCAGATCCAAAATGCCGGCGAACAGGGTGATGAACAGCATTTCCGGATTGTCTCGCGAGATCTCGGCATTGGCGCGGCGAACAATGGCGCCAATGTCGGTCTCGCCGCGCAAGGCGCAGCTCTTGCACAGGGATTTGCCGAGGGCCATGAACAGGCTGGCCGGCAGGCCCTTGCCGCTGACATCGCCGACGGCGAAAAACAGACGGTCCGTGTCGATCATGAAGAAGTCATAAAGGTCGCCGCCGATCTGACGCGCCGGAACCATAACAGCGTCGAGATCGAAGCGGCTGTCCGGGGCCAGTCCCCTGGGCGTCGGCAGAATGCCCATCTGAATGCGCCGGCCCGCCTCCAGTTCGCCTTCGGCCCGGGCGGCGCTGAGCCGTCGGATCTCCAGTTCCCGGCGAAGGCGACGGCGCTGGGCGTCAACCTGGGCTAGGCCGCCGGCGAGAAGGGCGACGAACAGCACACCGCAGCCGATCGCCGGGGTCGCCACATCCGTCAGCCAGCGCAATCGCAACCATAGGAACGCGCCGCCGGCCCCGAGCAGTATCAGGGGCGCCAGGGCCGTCGCCGGCCTCCAGCCCGGCCTCGCAGCGGGAAGGGCGGCGATCAGGAACAGGCCCAGAACGAGTGTCATCATCGCTTCGCAGAGGGCAGCCCACGCCGGTCGCTTCGGAAACTGGCCGGCAAAGAGATTGTCGAGCCCCTGCGCCTGGACCTCCACGCCCGCCATCGGGCCGAGGGGAGTCTTGCGTTGGGTGTCGCCCACGCCGTCCGCATCAAGGCCGAGCAGAACGACGCGGCCATCAAGGGCGATCGGAGCGCCGCCGAAGCGGGCGGCGCAACGACGCGCGCGTAGCAACCCCTCGGCGGAACATTCCTCAAACGATTCCGGGGCGGCGAAGTCGATCCTCAGGCTTCCGTCCGGATCGACAGGAAACCGGGATGACCCGACTCCCACGGCGCGCGTTCGCCCGTGGGCTGTATAGAGCGTGATGGCGGGCGCCTGGGCCGCCAACCGATAGACTTCAAGGCCGAGGCCAGAGGCAACCTGACCGCCCACGACGGAGACCAACTGAAGACGCCTGAACACCCCGTCCGGATCGGCGGCGTTAGCCAGCAACCCATGGCCCGACGCGGCAAGATCTATCACCGGACTGCTACGTCTCTGGCTCGGATAGGACGGCAGGCCGCCGGGCGCATCGACGGCGCCCGCGATCATGGCTGGCGCGAATGGCCCCTCGTCGCCGGGACCCGACCCGAAAGTCCCGGCGGAGTCCGGTAGGACCCCGACCACGACCGACCCGGCCGAAATTGCCCTTGCGAGCGCCGCGTCGCCAGCGGCGCCGGTCTCCGCGCCCGGCGACACCTGCGGCGACGACCTGGGAAGGATAATGTCGAGGCCGAGCGCCGCCGGATGGGCGGCGAGAATGGCGTCGATCAGCCGCGCCAGCCGCTCTCGGGGCCAGGGCCATTCGCCCTCCGCCTTCAAGGTGGCGTTGTCGATCGTGACGATCACGACCGGCGCCATGCGCGGGTCGCGCAGGCGGGGCATCAGGTTCTGATAGGCGTCGAAAAGGGCCTGCCTGGGGACGGCGAACAGGGCCGGCGCGCCGAGTTGCAGAACGACGAAC
Organism: uncultured Caulobacteraceae bacterium; assembly: GCA_903870555.1. GTDB lineage: Bacteria > Pseudomonadota > Alphaproteobacteria > Caulobacterales > Caulobacteraceae > Acaudatibacter > Acaudatibacter boreus. The sequence goes on along the minus strand of CAIQDO010000555.1, from coordinate 2,997 downwards.
ATTGCAAGCGCCCACGCCGCGATCCGGCGGCCAAGTCCTTCGCCGAGGCCCGCCAAAGACTCCGCGACGCCGGTCGGCAGGCGCATCAAATTTCCAACACGAGACCATCATGGGCGGCGTGGATCCGCAGCCTGTCGCCCGTCCGCGTGATCTCCTCGAAGCGCAGGGTCTCGTTCAGAATGGCTTCGATCCGGGCGTCGTCGTTCACCGGCTCATGGTGGAACAGGCACAGCGCCTTCGCGCGGGCCAGCTGGCACAGCTCGACCCCCATAACGTTGCTGGAATGGCCCCAGTCTTCCTTCAAAGTGATCGACTCGGCGAGTGAATACATCGAGTCGAAAATGACCAGATCGGCGTCCCGGAAGAACATCGCGGTTCGCTCCATCTGAGCGATGTCGTCGGGCTTGTATTCGGCGTCCGTCGTGTAGATGAGGGTCGTTCCGTTCCGTTCGATCCGGTAGCCAAAGGAATCCCCACCGTGGAGCTGGGCCATGCCGGTGACCGTCGCGCCTGCGATTTCGTAAGGGGTTCCCGGCTCAAGCGGCACGAACTCGATCGCGGCCGATAGGGCGCTGAACTCGACGGGGAAGCACGGCTCGTGGCTCTGGTTGCGGATGGCCCACTCGAACCGGGGGTGGCAACTGTAGATGCGAATGCGATTGCCGGGGATGAAGGCCGGTATGAAGAAGGGGAATCCCATGATGTGATCCCAATGCACGTGGGAAAGCAGCACATGGTAGGTCTGGGGGCTTCCTGGGCCATGACGGGCGAGCGCCGCCATCGAGAACTCCCGGGCGCCCGAGCCCAAGTCGCAGACCAGATAGTCCTGTCCGCCCGTGTCGACCTGAACGCACGACGTGTTCCCCCCAAAGGTGCTGGCCTCGGCGAAGGCCAGGGTCTCACTGCAGAAGGCCTCGGCCTTCTCCGGGGTGTCCAGCCCCAGGCCGGCCGCCTTGACCAGGGCGTTGACAAGCTTGCGGCGCACGGCCGCCCCGTTGAGCGGCGCTGGCAGGGATCCCCTTGTCCCCCAAAAAGTGATCTTCATGGGCGCTCCGGTGTCACGATGCGTCGAATTGACCAAGGCTGTCGGGCGAGAGCGCGGCGACCGCGTCCCGAACCCCGGCGTAGAGGGCGAAGACCAGGTTGAACCGGCTGATAGTGAAGATTTCGAGGACCAGGGGGCTGAGCGCCGCCACGCCGAAGGCTTTACCTTCCGCCTTCGCCGACCGAAGGGCGATCATAAGTGATCGCAGGCCGGCGCTGCTGATGTAGTCGACTCCGGCCATGTCAACGATGACCGCCGCTCCCGCCCCCGCCAAGGCCGCCATCAGAGCGTCCTTGAAATCCTCGCTGTTGGACATGTCGATCCGTCCCTGGGCGGAGACGATGATCGCACCGCCAAGGGTCGCTTCGCTGATTGTCATGAACCCGCGCCTCCCTGCGCATCGCGCCCAGCCACGCTTTCGCTGACCGATCCCGTCGTAACGCCTAATATGGGGGGTTCGCAATCGTCGCGCGGCGATTCCCGGGCGCCCAACGACTATGACCGCCAACCATCGCGGCGAGACCGGCAAAGCTCCGCCGCCGTCGGCCGGCGATCAAGGCGGAGCCCTCATTCTCGCGGGGGCGATTTGCCGTGGATCAGGTCGCCGCGGCCAACCGAACCGGAAAGACCGACTGGTCCGGTTGGGCTGGATGGACGCCCGGGGTCGGGAGCGTCTATGACAGGCGTGAAACTGGCCCAAAGCCGCCAAGAGGAACCCCGCCCATGCTGGTCAAGGATCGTATCGTCGTCGTAACCGGGGCGGCCAGCGGCATTGGCAAGGCCCTCGCCGAAAGGTTCCACGCCGAAGGCGCGAAGCTTGTGGTGTGCTCGGACATCAATGGCGACGGCGCGCAGGCGACGGCCTCCTCGGTCGGTGGAGTGGCGTTCCAAACGAATGTCGCGGTCGAGGCCGACATCCAGCATCTGATCGAGACAGTGGAACGCGACCATGGTCCGATCGACCTGTTCTGCTCCAATGCCGGCATCGGCATCGGCGGCGGCGCCGAGGCTTCCAACGAGGGCTGGCAGCGCATCTGGGACATCAATGTCATGGCCCACGTCTGGGCCGCCCGTCATCTCGTCCCGCTGATGGCCGCCCGCGGCGGCGGCTATCTGATGAACACCGCCTCCGCCGCCGGCCTGCTGTCGCAGATCGGTTCGGCGCCCTACGCCGTCACCAAGCACGCCGCGGTCGGCCTGGCCGAATGGCTGGCGATCACCCACGGCGACCAGGGCATTAAGGTGTCGGTGCTCTGCCCGCAGGCCGTGCGCACGGCCATGACCGCCGGAAATCCGGACGGCGTGGCCAGCGTCAACGGCATGATCGAGGCCGACGAAGTCGCCGAATGCTGCGTGAGGGCCATCGAGGCTGAGGAGTTTCTGATCCTCCCCCACCCTGTGGTGCTTGAGTATATGCGCCGCAAGACCAACGACTATGGGCGCTGGATCAAGGGCATGCAGAAGCTCAACCGGCAGTACGCCGGGTAGCGGCGCGGTGGCCGATCAATCGTACGCCAGCAGCACCTCATCCAAAGCCTGTTCCAGGTCCAGCGCCGTGGCGCAGTGGGACAGGTGGGTGCAGAAAGGCTGATAGTTGAGGATTTCGCTGTCGCCTGAGCCCCAGCGGCCGAGCGGTTCGGGGCAGAGCCAGACCACCCGTTTCGCCCGGTCGGCCATTTCCGCGAACAGGTCGAGGCGGGGGTCGGTGTGGTTGGACCGGCCGTCGCCCAGGATCAGCACCGTGGTGTGGCGGTCGATCTGCTCCCAGTGGTTCTCGTGCAGGTCGACCAGCGCCTGACCATAGTCCGTGCCGCCGGACCCGACCGTCTCGACGATGTGGTTCATCGCGCCCTCGAAGGACAGGCGTTGCAGCGCCGGCCCGACATCGACCAGTTCGTTGGAGAAGGCGAAGGCGAGATCGGAAGAGCGTCGTGTAGGGAAAGAGTGTTAAG
>CAIQDO010000554.1 GCA_903870555.1 uncultured Caulobacteraceae bacterium | reverse complement strand
CGCCGCTGTTCCCCAACGCCGACGGCAGCCGCGGCCACGACACCTCCGCCCGGCTGGTGCGCTGGACGTTCGACCTGGCAGGGGCGTCCAACGCCATCAAGCGCACGCCGCTGGACGACATGGCCGGCGAGTTCCCGCGGTTGGACGACCGGCGGGCGGGGCTGGCCTATCGCCATGGCTGGTTCGCCGCCACCACCGGCCGATCGCGCGGCGGCTTCGACGCCCTGGCCCATGTCGACCTGCAAAGCGGCAAGCGGACGCTATGCGAGTTCGCCGCCGGGGACTCGCCTGGCGAGCCGGTGTTCGTGCCGCGGTCGGCTGACTCTGCGGAAGGGGACGGTTGGCTGGTCGCGCTGGTCTATCGCGGCGAGACCGACACCAGCGATTTCGTGGTGTTCGACGCCCAGGACATCGCCGCAGGACCGATCGCCACGGCGTCGATGCCGCGCCGGGTTCCCTTCGGTTTCCACGGGTCCTGGCGACAGGCCTAAAGCGGGAAGTCTCGCGCCGGATCGACACCTGCCTCTTCCAGGAATTTCCGGATCGCCCCGACCTCGTCCTTCGACAGGCTGTGCAGCGTGTCGTGGAAGCCGTGGCTGTGCCCGTTGAGCTTGATCTGCAGATGGCCATGGCCGCCATGGGCGATCTCAGCGCCCAACGCTTCCAGGGCCGCCTTCACAGCCTTCGGATCGATGTTGCTGCTGACCGGGTGGGCGAACAGGGCGTGCAGGGTGGTGCGGTGATGGTGGTTCATGGATTGCCGTTCGCTCTGTTGTCGGGCGTCTCAGGGACCTCGTACTGCCGCCCCGGTCCATGATGCAGGTCAAGGCGGCGCGGATCGGAAGGGCCTTGGTTACCTTCAACGATCCGACAACCGTGTCGGGCGGATGGGAGCGCGTGGTATGACGATCCGGGCCACGGTGTCGGGCAGCTACAGCGAGGCGGCCGGCTATCCTTCAGCGACCGTCAATGTCACCAATCACTGTAACCTGACCTGCGAGCACTGCTTCATCTACCGCGACGGCAATCCCAACGCGGCGCCGGAGTCGATCCGGGCCGAGATGGCCGACGCCGACATGCTCGAGACGCTGGAAGGCCTGAGGGACCGGCACGGTATCCAGACGATGCTGTGGATGGGCGGCGAGCCGCTGCTCAAGCGCAAGCTGATTGCAGAGGGGATGCGGCTGTTCAGGCGCAACACCATCACCACTAACGGCACCATTCCGCTGCCCGACTTCGGCCCGGACACCCACTATGTTGTCAGCCTCGATGGGCCGGAGGACCTCAACGACGCCATCCGCGGCGCCGGAACCTTCAAGAAGGTGCTGCGCAATCTGCGGCGGCTGCCGGAGGGATTTTCGTCCAGCGTCCAGGTCCAGTGCGTCGTCACACGCCGCAACCAGCATCGCCTTGAAGAGCTGGTCGACATCCTGCGGCAGACGCCGATCGGCTGGATGACCTTCACCTTCTTCGTCCCAAGGCGGGATGACGACAGCGGCGACGCCTGGGCGACCAACGAAGAGCGGGCCCCGGCGGTCGAGGAGGTCCGGCGGCTGAAGAGGCTGCATGGCGGCTTCATCCGCAACTCCAGCCGCAGCCTCGATCTGATGCTGCCGGGCGCCTGCGAGGCGGTCACCGCCGCCTGCCTGGCCCAGACCCGGGTGCTGCCGCTTTGGCTCGACGGCGACCACTTCACGACGCCGTTCTGTTGTTATGGCGACGATGTCGATTGCGGCCGCTGCGGCGCCTGGGTGGTGTTCGATCTCGCGGCCCGGCTTGGGGGGGACTAGACTGGTCGCGCGCGCCGATAAGGGGGCGCCGGCGTGGGCGTGAACCGATGAACGGTCAGAGTGAGCCACGAGGCCGGAACACCGACGCCCAGACTCTGGAAGCCGCCGTCACCGCGTTGCGCACGGGGCGCCCGGCGGAGGCCGAACGACTGGCCTTGCAGCTGTTGGCGTCGGACCCGCGCGATCTGGGCGCGGCGCAGATATTGGGCAACGCCCTGCTGATGCAGAACCGGCCGGACGACGCCGCGGAGTCGCTGCGAAAGACGGCGCGGCGGAGCGGCGATCCGTCGATCGAGACCTTGCTGGCCCGGGCGCTGGCCGCCGCGGGGCGGACCGACGTGGCGCTGGATCAACTGCGCCAGACCACGCAGCGTCACCCGGCCTACGTCCTGGCCTGTATCGAATTGGGGGATCTGCTCGGCCGGCTTGGGCGCCTCGACGAGGCCGTGGTCGTGCTCGAAAGCGGGGTCGTCGCAAATCCGGACGCCGCCTTGCCGCGCATCGCCCTGGGCTATGTCCACCTGAGGCGAAATGATCGCGCCGAGGCGCGCGCCCAGTTCTCGGCCGCTTGCGCCGCGGCGCCACAGCGGCATGACGCCCTGGTCGCCCTGGCGAAGGTCACGGCCCTGGACGGCGAGTTCGCCGCCGCCGTCGCCCTGCATCGGCGGGCATTGGCGATACGACCCGACGATGTCGCCACCCGCATCAATCTCGGAAAGTGCCTGCTGGACATGGGCGAGCGGGAGGCGGGGGAGGCGGCGCTGCGGGCGGCGACGCGGGCGGTCCCGAAGGCGACGGGCCTGGCGATCACCACCCTCGCCGCCGCCGCCCACGGCCGGGTGTTTCTGCGTCCGAGCGACGCCGCGCGATTCCTGGGAGCCGAGCCGACCTGAGTCCGGCCGTCAGGTCGACTGGCCGTGCCGGAACCGCCGACGGTAGACTCCCTTGTCGCGACCGATCTCGGCCATCAGATCCTGGGTGCGCCGGGCCTTGTCGTCGGTGAAGGTCTCCGTCCTCGCCGTCCAGGTCTCCCGCCGGATCGGAAAACACTGGGCCACCGGCGTGCCCCTGGGGAGCAGGCCCTTGAAATCCGCATCGCGCCAATAGGCCGGAAAGTGCACCCAGCCGTCATTGTAGCGGTCGCAATTGACCAGGCCCGTCAGGGTGGTGAAAGGCAGGTCCAGGCGGTTGACCGGATGGGTGAACAGGATCGCATAGCCGTCCGGCGCCTCGATCGTCCACAGGTTGGTGAACTTGAACAGGAACCGGTCGGGGTCGAACAGCGGCGTGCCGCTCACCTGGCCAGGGTCGTGGATGCCGATCGGCGAATGGGAATAGCCGACGGCCTCGTCGACGGGCAGGTCGCAGTCCCAGGTGAATTCACCGTTGTCCACCGTCACATCGCACATCAGCGGGATCAGGAAGCCGCTGGTCATGGCGTCGATGAACGGCGGACAGCGTTTGACCGTGTCGTCGTCCCCGGACACGATGGCGCTGAAGGCCTGTTGCGGCATGGTCTTCAACCACTCCGGCAGTCCCTGACCGGCCGGGACCGGTGGCGGCAGCCGTCCTTCCAGCGCCTTGGGACAACGGAAGGTCAGCGTCCTTGCGGCTTCGCCTCGATCCGTCACGGCGTGATGTCGGCCGGTGTCAGGCCAGCGTGCCGTGGCAGTGCTTGAACTTCTTGCCCGAGCCGCAGGGGCAGGGGGCGTTGCGGGCGGTCCGTTCCGAACCCGGCGGCAGGGCAGTGAAGGGCAGGGCGGCGCGCGCCTCGGACGTGCCGGCCGCCAGGGTGGCGTCCGCCAGTTCCAGGGCCCGTTCGTTCTGGCCGGTGGCCGGGTCCATGTGGACCTCGAACATCGACGGCTGCGGCAGGGGCTCCGGTTCGGTGAACTGGATCTCCACAGTCATCAGCCAGCGGGTGACGTTCTGGCGAAGGTCGCCGATCAGGGTCTCGAACAGGGAGAAGGCTTCGGTTTTGTATTCGTTCAGCGGATCGCGTTGGCCATAGCCGCGCAGGCCGATGACGTTGCGCAGATGGTCGAGGTGCATCAGATGCTCGCGCCACTGCATGTCGGTCATCTGAAGCAGGAAATTGCGTTCCAGCTGGCGCGTCTGGACCGGCGAGATCAGCTCTTCGCGCTCGGCCGCGCGGGCGTCGGCGGCGGCGACCAGGCGAGCCCTGATCTCCTCATTGGCGATGCCTTCCTCGGCCGCCCAATCCCGGATCGGCAGTGTGAGTCCAAGCAGGTTCTGGACGCGCTCTTCCAGTCCGGCCACGTCCCACTGGTCGGCGTAGGCCTTCGGCGGCAGGTGGCGGGCGACCAGGTCATCGATGGTGTCGTGACGCATCTCGGTGACCACCTGCGACAGGTCGGTGGCTTCCATGAACTCGCGACGCTGCTCGAACACCGCCTTGCGCTGGTCATTGACCACGTCGTCGTATTTCAGAAGGTTCTTGCGGATCTCGTAGTTGCGCTGTTCGACGCGCTTCTGGGCGGTGGCGATGGCGCTGTTGAGCCACCTGTGGGTGATCGCCTCGCCTTCCTCGACGCCGAAGGTGCGCATGATGGCGTCCAGCCGTTCGCCAGCGAAGATGCGCAGCAGATCGTCCTCGCAGGACAGGAAGAATTTGGACTGCCCGGGGTCGCCCTGGCGGCCGGTGCGGCCGCGCAGCTGATTGTCGATGCGGCGGCTTTCGTGACGCTCGGTGCCCAGCACGAACAGCCCGCCGCCGGCCAGGGCCAGATTGCGCTTGCCCTCGATTTCCGCCTCCAGGACGGCGCGTTCGGCCTTTTCGGCCTCCAGCGTCGGCTCGACGCCAAGCCCGGCCTGGTCGGTGCGCCATTTGGCCAGGCGCATGTCGATATTGCCGCCGAGCTGGATGTCGGTGCCGCGGCCGGCCATGTTGGTGGCGATGGTCACGGCGCCCGGAACGCCGGCCTCGGCGACGATGAAGGCTTCCTGCTCGTGATAGCGGGCGTTGAGCACGCCGTGCGGCACGCCCACCACGGTCCGGCCGTCGCTTTCCCAAACGTGAGTCTTCAGAAGCTCGGACAGCTGTTCCGACTTCTCAATCGACACAGTGCCCACCAGCACCGGCTGGTTGCGCTTATGGCACTCGATGATCTGGGTGATGATCGCCTGGTTCTTCTCGTCGGCGGTGCGATAGACCTCGTCGTCGGCGTCCTTGCGCACCACCGGCCTGTTGGTCGGGATGGCCGCCACGTCCATCTTGTAGATGTCGAAGAATTCCTGCGCCTCTGTGGCGGCCGTGCCGGTCATGCCCGACAGCTTCTCATACAGGCGGAAATAGTTCTGGATCGTCACCGAGGCCAGGGTCTGGTTCTCGGGTTGGATGTCGGCGCCTTCCTTGGCCTCGATGGCCTGATGCAGGCCTTCCGACAGGCGGCGGCCTTGCATCATTCGGCCGGTGAACTCGTCGATCAGCATCACCTCGCCGTTGCGGACGATGTAGTCGCGATCCTTCATATAGAGGACGTTGGCCCGCAGGGCCTGGTTGACGTGGTGCACCACCGAGACGTTGGCGGGATCATAGAGGCCCGCCGAGCCGTCGGCGAAATGCCCTGACGCGAGAAGCGTCTCCTCGATGGTCTCCGAGCCATATTCGGTCAGCAGCACCTGCTTCTGCTTCTCGTCGTGCTCAAAGGTCTCGGGGGTCTTGATCATCTCCTTCACCAACAGGTCGATGGTGCGGTAGAATTCGGAGCGGTCCTCGGTCGGGCCCGAGATGATCAGCGGCGTGCGGGCCTCGTCGATCAGGATCGAGTCGACTTCGTCAACGATCGCGAAGTGGTGGCCGCGCTGGACCATCTCGGTGGCGTCATAGACCAGGTTGTCGCGCAGGTAGTCGAAACCGAACTCGTTGTTGGTCCCGTAGGTGATGTCCGATTCGTAGGCCTTCTTGCGCTCGGCCTGCGACAGGCCGTTGACGATCACGCCGACGGTCAGGCCGAGGAAGCGATAGACGCGGCCCATCCAGTCGGCGTCGCGGCTGGCGAGGTAGTCGTTGACGGTGATCAGATGCACGCCCTTGCCGGTCAGGGCGTTGAGATAGACCGGCAGGGTGGCTACCAGGGTCTTGCCTTCGCCGGTGCGCATTTCGGCGATGCCGCCCTTGTGCAGCACCATGCCGCCGACCAGCTGCACATCGTAATGCCTTTGGCCGAGAGAGCGCTTGGAGGCTTCGCGGACCACCGCGAAGGCCTCGTTCAGAAGGCTGTCGAGGGTCTCGCCCTTGGCCAGGCGATCCTTGAATTCCGCGGTCTTGGCCCGCAGGGATTCGTCCGAAAGGGCGGCCATCCTGGGTTCGAGGGCGGTGATCGCCGCCGTCTTGGCCATCATCGCCTTGACCTTGCGGTCGTTGGAAGAGCCGAAAAGCTTCTTGAGATCGAGCATGGAGGTTGGGGCGCGTCCGTTCAGGGCCAAATACGAGGCGGGCCGCGGCGAGGCGCGCACGACCTGTAAAAGGCCCATAGCCGGCTCGGAACTGCGCGGTCTGCGCGGGCGAGACTTAGGGAGCCCACCCGCGAGTGTCAACGGAACGCGGCTCCAACAGTGTGCGGAACGCCCCCTTCCGCGCGGCGGAAGGGGGGATTTCGGTGTCTAGGCCAGGGCGGCGACGCTTGGACGGGTCTTCACCCGCTCCAGCCAGGCGGCGATGGCCTTGTTGTCCGGATTGATCGGCTGGCCGACCTGGGCGCCGAAATTGATGAAGACGAACAGCATGATGTCGGCGAGGGTGAAGCGGTCGCCGACGATGAACTCGCGGCCGGCGATCAGGCCGTCGAGCCAGGTCAGTTTTTCCTGGGCGATCGCCTTGAGATCGGCGGCGGCGGCCGGAATGCAATGGAGCCGGTCCTTGAACATGCCCAGGCCCTCGGAATAGCGGAAGCCGTTGGTCATGGGCTCGATGATGTTCAGGTCGATGCGGCGCACCCACATCCGGGTCAGGGCCCGCTGCATCGGCGTCTCGCCGATCAGGGCCGGCGTGGGGTGCAGCTCTTCGAGATATTCGCAGATGGCGGTGATCTCGGCGAGGATCTCGCCCTCATCGGTTTCCAGGGCGGGGGTGGTGCCGTGCGGATTGATCTTGCCATACGCGGCCTGACGGTTTTCGCCCTTCAGCAGGTCGATGATGTGGCGGGGGATGTCGATGCCCTTCTCGGCCATGAACATCTTCACCACGCCGGGGTTGGGACCAACGGAGTCATAGAACTTCATTGCGGGGTTCCTCCTTGGCTTGACGGGCCGCTGTTTCGCGACCATGGCGCCTTCACCTGCGAGCCTGTCCTAGGACGCGGGGTCCCCCGCTGGCAAGACTGACGACAGGTCAGCACGTCATCGCGGGAATCGCCCAAAGCCTGAGAGTCCTTCAAGCCATGACCGCCAAGTCCGCCCTGCCGATTTCGCCCCTCGCCGTCGCTTTCCCCGCCATGCCCCCGATCGCTGGGGTCGAGCTGGCCGTCGGCCGAGCCGGCTTCTACAAGCAAGACCGCGACGACCTGCTGTTGATGCGTTTTGCCCCGGGGACGACCTGCGCTGGCGTGTTCACCCGTCATGCGGTCGGCTCGGCGCCGGTCGATTGGTGCAAGGCCAGTCTCGCCGCCACCGGCGGCTCGGGCCGCGCGCTGGTGGTCAATGCCGGCTGCGCCAACGCCTTCACCGGCGCGGCAGGCGCCGCCGCCGCCGCCGCCGTCTGCGCCGCCGCCGCGAAAGCCATCGGCTGCGCGCAGGCCGAGGTGATGAACGCCTCCACCGGCGTGATCGGGGTGGTGCTGGACGACGGCAAGATCACCACCCGCCTGCCGGGGCTCATCGCGGCGCTCGACGCCGACGCCTGGCCCGCAGCCGCCGCCGCCATCATGACCACCGACACCTTTCCCAAGGGCGCTGTCGCCGAGGCGGCAGTCGGCGGGGTGACCGTGCGCATCGCCGGCTTCACCAAGGGCTCGGGCATGATCGCGCCGAACATGGCCACCATGCTGGCCTTCGTCGCCACCGACGCCGCGATCTCCGCCGGCGCCCTTCAAACGCTGATCGACGGGATGACGCCGCGCACCTTCAACGCGGTCACCGTCGACGGCGACCGCTCGACCAACGACACCCTGCTGGTGTTCGCCACTGGCGCCGCCGGCGCGCCCCTTATCGACCGCGCTGGCGACCGCCGGCTGGCCGATTTCAAAGCCAAGCTGGAGGGCGTGCTGCTCGACCTCGCCCTTCAGCTGGTGCGGGACGGGGAGGGCGCGTCCAAATTCGTCAAGATCACGGTGAACGGCGCCAAGACCCCGGCCTCGGCCAGGAAGATCGCCCGCACCATCGCCGAGAGCCCCCTGGTCAAGACCGCCTTCGCCGGCGAGGACGCCAACTGGGGACGCATCGTCATGGCCGTGGGCCGCGCCGACGAACCGGTCGACCGCGACCGCCTGTCGGTCACCTTCGGCCCGTTGACCGCCGCCCGAGACGGCGCCGTGGCCGACGACTATTCGGAAGAGGCGATGAGCGCCTACATGAAGCACCCTGAGCTTGAGGTTGGCGTCGACGTCGGCGTCGGCCGCGCCAGCGCGACCATGTGGACCTGCGACCTGACCAAGCAATATGTCGCGATCAATGGAGATTACCGGTCGTAGGGATGCGGAGAGACGCCCCCTCCACCGTCCGCTACGCGGCCGGTCCCCCTCCCCCGCTGGGCGGGGGAGGATAAAGATTACAACGACTTATCCTCCCCTGCGCGGAGCGCGGGGGAGGAGGACCGCGCCCGAAGGGCGTGGTGGAGGGGGCGTCTTTCTGCCGGACCTAGTTCATCCGCCCCATCCACGGGTGGAAGGCGCCGTCCGGATCATAGACGGCCCGGATCGCATCGAGCCTGGCCATGTTGGCGTCCGACAGGAATCGCGCCGGCCGGCGGCCGAGGTTCTCGTCGGCCAGCTGGATGCCGACGCTGTGGGCTTCGAGGTCGCGCATATGGTCGGTGGCCCAGGTCGCATGGCGGGCCGCCTCCGCCGCATCGCGCACGCCGCCGTAGAGGGCCAGGTAGGTGCGACCCTCGACCGAGAAGGCCATGTCGGTCCGCGTCTCCGGCGCGTTCCAGTTCAGCCACAGGGCGTGACTGGGCGCCGGCGGCTGGCTGTCGGCGATCCGGCGCAGCGCCGGCAGCAGCGGGCCGATCGGTTCGTTCATCCACATGTTGTCGGCGTTCCAGCGGATGTTCGGCAGGAACAGTGTTTTCTCGCCGGTCTTCATCATCAGCGCCAAAGGCATCGGCAGCAGCGGTGAGGTGAGGCTGGCCTTCTTCGCGATCGGGCTGCCCCCGATGAAGGCCACGGCGTCGCGCGCCTCCCGCCAACTGTCGGCGATCACCGGCGAGATCACCTCGATGCCGGGGGCACCGATGACCATCGCCTTTCGGTTCAGCACCATCTGGAATTCGACCGATGGCGACACCGACGGCCCGACCGCGTCGGCCCATGACAGCACCTCTTCGAGATGCTTCATGCGGAAGATCTGGATTTTCAGGCCGATCACCTTGGGCCTGGCGTGCAGCTTAAGGTGGAAGCGAACCACCACCCCGAAGAAGCCCGGACCCGCGCCGCGCGCCGCCCAGTAGAGGTCGGGGTTCTCGGTGGCGCTGGCATGGACCAGCCGGCCGTCGGCCAGCACCACGTCCAGGCCGATGACGCTTTCGCAGGCCACGCCGAGCCTGCGGCTGGCCCAGCCGAACCCGCCCTGCAGCAGGAACCCGCCCATGCCGACGGTGTAGGCGTGGGCCACGGGGAAGAACAGGCCGGCCTTGTCGAACGCCGCCGCCGCGTCGCCGCAATGCAGGCCGGGGCCAATGATTGCCGTGCGGCGCGCCGTGTCGATCGCGATGGAGTTGAGCCGCGCCACATCGATCAGCAGGCCGCCGTCGCGGATATGGTTCTGAGCCCAGCTGTGACCGCCGGAGCAGACGCTGATCTTCAGCCCGTCGCGCCGGGCGCGGTTCACCGCGGCGATGACGTCGAACACGTCGTTGGCCTGGACCACCACCGCCGGCCTGCGGCCGGGTTCGCTGGCGTTGAAGCTTGTGCCCAGGACCGCGGCGTCGAAGCCGGCCGCGCCGCGTTCGAGGGTGACGCCTTTTTGGCCGATGGGATTCATGAGAGGACTCCGGATTTCGCGCCGTCGGCCGATTTGGCGAAGGCGGCGTGCAGGTCGGGCAGGATCGTCGCCAGGTGACTCATCTCCTGGGCGCAGTGGACCAGCAGGTCGCTCGCCTGACTGGTCGCCAGGGGATTGAGCCGGCTGGCCACGCCGCCGAGCACAGCGCCCATGCGGCTTTCCATGCCGCGCGGCCGGACGTTGCCGCCGCCGAGCCAGAACCGCGACCGCATCTCGCAGCCGTCCGGTGTCGGCCGCAGGTGATGGATCAGCCAGCCGGTCTCCACCGGCGTTCCGGCGATGCCGCCACGGGCGCAGATCGCCACCTCGCCGGCCGCCGCCAACCTCCCCTCGTCCAGACCCACGCTCGACGGGCGGACGAAACGGATCGTCAGGCCCAGGCGCGGCGAGCCGACATATTCGACCACGTTAGAGGTCCGGCCGATGTAGTGATCGAGGTCGCTGCGGCCGTCGGACCAGGCGACGTGGACGTGGGCGCGCGGGTGCCAGAGCTTGTAGCGCTGGGCCTCGCTGCCGTGCCAGGCGAACCACCAGTCCCACATCGCCGGCGTCACCCCGGTCATGTGCGTCAGGACGAACACGCGTGCGGCGCCGTCCGGACACAGGCTGTAGCCGGTCTCCACCGGCCAGTAGCCGCTGTGTTGAAGCGCCGTTGCACCCTCCACCGAGGCGAACAGCTCGTGGGCCTGACCGCCGACGGCGATGGCTTCGCGAACGTGCGCGGACAGCGGCGCCATGTCGGGCCGGAAGAAGCGGGCGTAGGGGCTCGAGGCCAGTTCGGCGTCGGTGAAACCCAGGTGAAGGTCGCGGGGGGCGGGGGAGGGCATGGTCGGAACGGCCTCGACACGACGGCCGGTGGCGCGTCACCGACCCAATAAATGAGATATCTCTCAATAATGGGAGGTTTGTCAATTGTGTCGCGAAGGCCTAGAATCGCCCGTCCAACAAGGAGTTCGGCGGGTGATCGTCAGCAGTCTGTTCCTCGATGGCGCGCGGAAACTCGGCAAGGGCGCCCGCACCCGCGCCCGGCTGATGGATGCGGCCGCGAGGCTTTTCGCGCGCGACGGATTCGAGGCGGCCTCGGTCAATGAGATTACCAGGGTGGCCGACGTCGCCAACGGCACCTTCTATGTGCACTTTCGCGACAAGGACGAGATCGCTGTCGCTGTCTCCTTCGCCGTCGCCCAACACGTTGTCCGCCAACTCGATGCGGCGATGAGCGACGTCGACGACGCCGTCGAACGCGTCAGCCTGGCCACCCGCCGCTTCGTCGATCTGGCCATCAGCCAGCCGGATTGGGGCCGGGTGCTGTTCCGTGCGGTCTGGCTGTTTCCGCGTCTTCGCGACGAGGTCACGGCCTATCTGCGCGCGGACCTCGAGCGCGGTGTCGCCCAGTGCGCTTTCCGCATCACCATCGACGACATCGTTCTCGACACCATCGCCGCCATGAGCGCCAGCGCCCTGTTCGGCCGGCTGCAAGGCGCATTCGGTCTTGAGGCCGGTTCGCGGATGGCGGAGCTGCAACTGCGCATGCTTGGCGTCGATCCCGAGCGGGCCCGGGACGTCGCCTGGCGGCCGATCCCGTTGCTGAGTCTAGAGTTGGAGCCGACGGACGAACAGGTCGCACGTATCACCTGATACGGCCTGGACCCCGAGGGAGCTGAAAGATTTGATGACCGCCCAGTCGCCAAGACCCCGCCTCGTCCTCGCGCTTGGCCTGTTTTCCACGTTCGTCGGGATGGGGCACGGCGCCTGGTCCCAACCCGCCAGCCAGGGGGCCGACCTGATCCTGATCCATGGGGCGGTGAGCACGCCGTCAGGCTGGGCCCAGGCCCTGGCCATACGGGGCGGGGTGATCGTCGCGGTTGGCGACACGCCGACGATCGAGCCCCTGGCGTCGCCGGGCGCGAAGTGTCGCTAGCTCGTAAAGATGTCCGGTTTTTGTAGCTCGTGATCTGTCCGCTTCGTTCTTGCTGTGTTCCTGGGGCATGCCCCAGGAAAAAATCGATGGCATGGAAGCGTGTCATGCGGCG
>CAIQDO010000553.1 GCA_903870555.1 uncultured Caulobacteraceae bacterium | reverse complement strand
GGTGGACCTGGCGGTGATCGTCGCCGAGCCGGAAGCGGCCAAGGCGGTGCTGCTGCAGCCGGTGCTGCGTCAGCTGGAGGCGCTGGGCGTCCCCCGGGCCCTGTTCATCAACAAGATGGACCAGGCGCGCGGGCCGCTGGACGATCTGCTGGCCGCCTTGGCGCCGGTCAGCGCCACGCCGCTGGTGGCGCGGCAGCTGCCGATCGTCGAGAACGAGCACGTCACCGGCTATGTCGACCTGGCCCTGGAGCGGGCCTTCGTCAGCCGGACCGGCAAGCCCTCCGAGGCGGTGGCCCTGACGCCGGAACTGGCCGCGGCCGAGGCCGACGCCCGCTACCACATGCTCGAACAGCTGGCCGACTATGACGACGAACTGATGGAGCAGCTGCTCAACGACGCCAACCCGGCGCGCGACCTGGTGTTCGCCGACCTGGTCAAGGAGATGAACGCGGGCCTGATCACGCCGGTGTTCTTCGGCTCTGCCCAGAACGGCTTCGGCATCCGGCGGCTGCTCAAGGCCCTGCGCCATGAGACGCCGCCGACGGCCCAGGCTGCCGCGCGGCTGGGCCTGAGCGGGCCGGCGGCGGTGGTGATCAAAACCGCCTGGGCGGGGCAGGCGGGCAAGTTCGCCTACGCCCGGGTGTTCGGCAAGCCGCTGGTCGACGGGGCGGACATCGTCCTGCCGGATGGCGAGCGCGGCCGGGCCGGCGGCCTGTCGGCGGTGCAGGGCGCCACTCTGAAGAAGGTGACGGAAGCCGCCGTCGGCGACATCGTCGCCGTCGGCAAGATCGAAACCGCCAAGGCGGGCGACGGCCTCGGCCTGGCTGGCGCCGTGCAGACGGCAGCCCCGCCGGCGCCGCGGCCGCCGCTCTACGCCCTGGCCATAGCCGCCGCCAGCCACAAGGACGACGTGCGCCTGTCGGGCGCCCTGACGCGCATCCTGGAGGAAGACCCGGGCCTCAGCGTCATTCACGACAACGAACTGCGCCAGACCCTGCTGGCCGGCCAGGGCGAGGGCCATGTCCGCCTGGCGCTGGAGCGGCTGAAGCGACGCTATGGCATTGACATCGCCACCGCCAGGCCGGCCACGCCCTATCGCGAGACCATCGTCGGCGGCAGCACCCAACGCGGGCGGCACAAGAAACAGACCGGCGGCCACGGCCAGTTCGCCGACGTCACCCTGCTGATCCGGCCGCTGAGCCGCGGCGACGGTTTCGTGTTCCTCAACAAGATCACCGGCGGGGTGGTGCCGCGCCAGTGGATCCCGGCGGTGGAGCAGGGGGTGAAGGACGGTCTGGAGAAGGGGCCGCTGGGCTTCCCGGTGGTCGATCTTGAGGTCACCCTAAGCGACGGCGCGTTCCACGCCGTCGACTCCTCGGAAATGGCCTTCCGCATGGCGGGCAAGATCGGCATCGACGACGGGCTGAAAGCCTGCGGCTCAAGGCTGCTGGAGCCGATCGAGAAGATCACCGTCTATGGCCCGACCACGGCCATCGCCGCCATCAACGCCACCCTGGCCGCCCGCCGCGGCCAGATCCTCGGCTTCGGCCCGCGCGACGGCTGGCCCGGCTGGGAAACGATCGAGGCCTTCCTGCCGCACAGCGAACGCATCGAGCTGATCGCGGAACTGCGGTCGCTGACGCAGGGGCTCGGGACGTTCGAATTTGCGTTCGATCACCTCGCCGAGCTGACGGGCCGGGCGGCGGACGAGGTGGTGGCGACGGCGAAGGCGGCGTAGGGGGCGGCTTCGCCCCCTAGCTAACTCTAGCGCGAGGCGGCTCTCCTATTTTGGCGGCATGCGGATCGCGCCATCAAGGCGCAGGTTCTGGCCGTTGAAATAGGTGTTGCGCACCAACTCCAGCACCAGGCTGCCGAATTCCGAGGGTTTGCCCAGGCGCTTGGGGAACGGCACCGACTTGGAGAGCCCTTCGAACACGGCCGGCGCCCTGTCCTTCACCGACAGCATGGG
>CAIQDO010000552.1 GCA_903870555.1 uncultured Caulobacteraceae bacterium | reverse complement strand
GCTTCCCGGCCGCCCGCCCCGGCACCGGGTCAGGGACGCCCGCCAGCGGGGGGCGCCCAATCCCAAGGACTCGAAACCCGGCGCCTCCTGAGCGAACCCTTCCAGGCGTCCGTCCGGTGGTCCGCTGGGGGCCGGCGCGACGCTCCAGCGGGTGGCCGCCGCGGAGCCGCCCGCGGTCGGGCCCGCGCCGCCGCCGAAAGGGCGGCGGGCGATCAGGAATCCCGTGGCGCCGTGTCGCTCGCACGCCAGCTGCAGGCGCCGGCCGGCGGTGAGATCGGCCGCCGCCGCCTCGCCGATGGCTACCGCCACCCCGGCGGCGCCCAGGGCGTCCTCCAGCGCCGCCAGGGCCTGGGCCTCGTCGCGCACCGCCACCTGGATCAGCCGTTCGGCGGGAAAACCCAGGCCCGCCAGACCGGGGGCGTAGAGATCCTCCCGCCGCATCACCCACACCACCGCCCCCCCGGCGGCCAGGGGCCGGGCCAGGGCGGCGACGAAGGCGCCGGCCACGGCGCCGGTCTCCAGCTCCAGCCCCTCGCCGGCCACCTCGTGCCAGCAGCCCAGCGGCAGGCCGCCGCCGGGAAACACCCCGTCCAGCCGCTCGTCGCCGAGCGGCAGCGTCGCCCGGGCCGACCCGCCGGCCGTCTCCAGGGCGGCGACCGTCGCCCTCAGCGCCTGGAAATCGGCCGCGCGGGACATGGGGAAATCGGACTCCTTTTGTTCTTCTTTTGTTCTGGTCCGGAGTCCGGAGGGAGTCAAGCCGCGCGGCGGCGGCCGGCGGCGCCCGCCTCTGGCGGCGGGATTTTCCGGACTCTATGGTGCTCGCGGAAACGCCGCCGAGACGCCGCCCCCCAGACTCCCCAAAGGAAGCTCAAGGATCCCCATGACCGTCACCAACATCCTGATCGCCAACCGCGGGGAAATCGCCATCCGCATCGCCCGGGCGGCGGCCGATCTGGAGCTGGGATCCACGGCGATCTATTCCACCGACGATGAGACCAGCCTGCACGTCAAGGCGGCCGACCGGGCCCTGCCGCTGGGCGTGGCCGGCGCCAAGGCCTATCTCGACATTCCCGGGGTGATCGCCGCCGCCCGCGCCGGCCGCTGCGACGCCATCCACCCCGGCTACGGCTTCCTGGCCGAGAGCGCCGCCTTCGCCCGGGCCTGCGCCCAGGCCGGACTGCTGTTCATCGGCCCTTCCCCCGAAGCCCTCGACGCCTTCGGCGACAAGGCCCGGGCCCGGCTGCTGGCCATCCGCGCCAGGGTTCCCGTGATTGCCGGCACGGAGGGGGCCGTCGACGAAACGGAGCTGACCGCCTTCTTCGACCAGCTCCCCACCGGGGCGGCGATGATGATCAAGGCCATCGCCGGCGGCGGCGGCCGGGGCATGAGGGTGGTGCGCCGCCGCGAGGAGATCCCCGCCGCCTTCGCCGCCGCCAGCCGCGAGGCCGAGGCCGCCTTCGGCGTCGGCGCCGTCTACGCCGAACGCCTGCTGGAGACCGCCCGCCACATCGAGGTGCAGGTGGCCGGCGACCGCACCGGCGTTCTGGCCATAGGCGAGCGCGACTGCTCGCTGCAGCGGCGGCACCAAAAGATCCTGGAGATCGCCCCGGCCCCGGGCCTGAGCGAACCCCTGCGCGCCCGCCTGTTCGAGGCCGCCGTCAACATCGCCGCCGCCGTCCGCTACCGCACCCTGGGCACCATCGAGTTCCTGCTCGAGGCGGGAACCGAGGACTTCTACTTCATCGAGGCCAACGCCCGGCTGCAGGTCGAGCACACCGTCACCGAGGCGGTGACCGGCGTCGATCTGGTGCAGACCCAGATCCGCCTGGCCGCCGGCGACACCCTGGCCCGCATCGGCCTGGGCGCCACGCCCCCCTCGCGCGGTTTCGCCATCCAGGCCCGGGTCAATCTGGAAACCCTGACCCCCGACGGCGACGCCCAGCCATCCGGCGGCCGCCTGACCGCCTACGAGCCCCCGTCCGGTCCGGGCGTGCGGGTCGATGGCTATGGCTACGCCGGCTATGTCACCAACCCCAACTACGACTCCCTGCTGGCCAAGGTGATCGTCGAGGGCGCCACCCTTGACCAGGCCGCCGCCCGGACCGCCCGGGCCCTGTCGGAATTCCGCATCGCCGGGGCGGACACCACAATCGGCGTGCTGCGCGCCCTGCTGGCCCGCGAGGAAGTGATAACCGGCGAGACCACCACCGCCTTTGTCGAGACCCACGCCGCCGAACTGATCGCCGCCGCTGCCGACCTGCCCAGCCGCCTGTTCGGCGAGGGCGCCGCCGGCACGGCCCTGGCCGCCCCCGAGGAGACGGTTCACGGCGCCGAGGCCGTGCGGGCGCCGCTGCAGGCCACGGTCGGGTCGATCGCGGTGGTCGAGGGCGAGTTGGTCCGGCCCGGCCAGACCCTGGCGATCCTCGAAGCGATGAAGATGGAGCATGTGGTCGCCGCCCTCAAAGGCGGCCGGATCGCCCGCGTCGCCGCGGTGCGCGGAACGGTGGTGCTCAAGGACCAGCCGCTGCTGTTCGTCATTCCCGAGGCGGTGGAAGACATTGGCGACGCGGTCGAAGAGGAAATCGACCTCGATTTCATCCGGCCCGACCTGGCCGAGGTCAACGCCCGCTGGCTGGCCACCCTGGACGAGGCGCGGCCCGAGGCCGTGGCCCGCCGCCGGTCCCGCAACCAGCGCACCGCCCGGGAGAACATCGACGACCTGGTCGATCCGGGCACCTTCCTCGAATACGGCGCCTTCGCCGTGGCCGCCCAGCGCCGCCGCCACTCGGCCGAACATCTGCTGAAGATCAGCCCCGCCGACGGCCTGATCTGCGGCGTCGGCTCGGTCAATGGCGCCCTGTTCGGTCCCGAGCAGGCGCGCTGCGCCGCCCTGTCCTACGATTTCACCGTCCTGGCCGGCACCCAGGGCCACATGAACCACATGAAGACCGACCGCCTGCTGGAGATCGTCGAGCAGGAGG
>CAIQDO010000551.1 GCA_903870555.1 uncultured Caulobacteraceae bacterium | reverse complement strand
CGAATCGACAAAGCCGTAGCCGGTTGGCCGCCGCCGCCAGCAACGTCTTTATCAATTGCCCGTTCGACGATGGGTTCGCGGCCAGCTTTCGAGCCCTTGTGTTTGCGGTGATAGCCTGCGGCTTCCACGTTCGGTGTGCTCGGGAGATGGACGACGCGGCACAAACGCGGATCGACAAGCTGTACGGCATCATCGAACAGAGCCGCTTCGGAATTCACGACCTGTCCAGGACGCAACTGGATCCCGACCATGGCCTGCCGAGATTCAACATGCCCCTCGAACTCGGCATGTTTCTCGGAGCCCGGCGTTTCGGCGATGACGACCAGAAGAAGAAGCGAGGTCTGGTTTTCGATGTCGAACCGTTCCGGTTCCAGAAGTTCATCTCGGACCTCGCCGGTGTCGACATTACCCCCCACGGCGGTGACCCACGCCAAATGGTCGAGCTTACGCGGAACTGGCTGCTGACCGTATCCAAACGGCGTAGCATTCCGCCGACGAACCGACTTCTGAACAGCTACGACCGCTTCGCAGCGGGACTGCCGACGATCGCCGCGAACGCCCATCTGGATGTCGCCAAGCTGATATATCCAGAACTCGAAAGGCTGACCCTGGCCTGGGTCAAGCAGGAGCGATCGGCCGGCAACCTCGGCTGACCCCCTACCCCGCCTTACCCGCCAGGTCCTCCTTCAGCGTCTCCAGCTCCAGCCACGCGTCCTCCGCCGCCGCCATCTCTGCGCGGGCGGCGTCCAGGGCCAGCGAGGTCTTGTGGAAGCCGGCGGGGTCGCGGGCGTAGTAGGCCGGATCGTGCAGGCGCGCTTCCAAGGCGGCGATCTCGCCCGGCAGGGCGGCCATGCGCTTTTCGAGTTCGGCGAGGCGGCGCTGGTCCTTGAAACTGAGCTTGGCGGCGGGGGCGGCGGCGCGCGGGGCGGCCGGCTTGGGGCGACGGACCGCGGCGATCGGCGGCGGCTCCAGGAAGCCGGGGGTCTGGGCCAGGAAATCCTGCCAGCCGCCCGGCGTCTCCACCGCCTCGCCCCGGCCGTTGAGGGCGATGGTCGAAGTGGCCAGCCGGTCGATGAAGTCGCGGTCGTGGCTGACGAGGATCAGAGTGCCGGCGTAGTCGGCCAGCATCTCCTCGAGCAGGTCGAGCGTGTCCATGTCCAGGTCGTTGGTCGGTTCGTCGAGCACCAGCACATTGGACGGCCGGGCCAGGGCGCGGGCCAGCAGAAGGCGGTTGCGCTCCCCTCCCGACAGGCTGGTGACCGGCTGGCGCAGCTGGTCGTCGCGGAACAGGAAGTCCTTGGCGTAGGCGGCCACATGGCGCGGCTGGCCCTGGACCATCACCTGATCCCCGCCTAGCGGAGCCAGGGCGCTCCACAGGGTCATGTCGCCGGACAGGTCGGCGCGGGCCTGATCGACATAGACGATGTCGAGGTTGGCGCCGAGCACCACGGTGCCGGAGTCCGGCTCGATCTCGCCGAGCAAAATCTTCACCAGGGTGGTCTTGCCGGCGCCGTTGGGGCCGACGATGGCCACCCGGTCGCCGCGCAGCACGCGGGTGGAGAAGTCCTGGATCAGGGTGCGTGGGCCATAGGCCTTGGTGATCGTCTTGGCCTCCAATACCCGCTTGCCCGACGGCGTCGAGGCGGCCGAGGCCAGGGTCAGTTCGCCGCGGCTGAGGCGCAGACTCTCGGCCTTCTCGCCGCGCATGGCCACCAACCGGCGGCGACGGCCCTCGTTG
>CAIQDO010000550.1 GCA_903870555.1 uncultured Caulobacteraceae bacterium | reverse complement strand
TCGGACCGGATTCTCAAGGCGATGAACCGCGCCCACACCGTCGAGAGCTTCCTGCGCACCCTGGAGCGGATCCGCGCGGCGCGGCCGGACATCGCCCTGTCCAGCGACTTCATCGTCGGTTTCCCTGGCGAGACCGACGCAGACTTCGAGGCGACGCTGGACCTCGTGAGTCAGGTGCGCTTCGCCAGCGCCTTCTCGTTCAAATATTCCCGCCGGCCGGGCACGCCCGCATCGGCAATGACCGGGCAGATCAGCGAGGCGGTCAAGACCGAACGTCTCGCCCGCCTACAGATCCTTCTGGAAGCGCAACAGAGGGCTTTTAACGCCGAGCAGGTCGGCAAGGTCGCTCCCGTACTGTTCGAACGCCCGGGCCGCCACGCCGGCCAGGTGATCGGCAGAAGTCCCTATCTGCAGGCCGTGCACTGCGAGGGGCCGATCGAGCTGATCGGCCGTATCGAGCCGGTGACGATCGTCGCCTCGGCCCACAACAGCCTTACCGGCCAACGCGCGCCGGCCTTCGCGTGACGGGCTCATGGTGAGGCGCGGGCCCAGCGAGTTTCTGCCGCTCGGCGACGAGGCGGTGCGCGCGGTCGCCGGACCGGCCGGCCGCCACGCGGCCCTGATCGAGGACGCCTTCAAGGTGCTCGTGGAAACCCCCGGCGGCGGCGTGGCGCTGAACGGCGACGCCGAGGCCCGCCGCGGCGCCCGGCAGACCATCGAGACCCTGGCCGGCCGCGTCGCGTCGAGGCTTGAGGTGACGCCCGCCGACGTCCGGGTGGCCATCGACCAGGCCCGGATCGGGTCAACCCCGGCCTCATCGCCGACCCGCCGTGGCCTGGTGGCCGCCAAGACCGCCGCCCAGGCCCGCTACCTCGAGGCTCTCGAAGCCCACGACCTAGTGTTCGGCCTCGGTCCGGCCGGGACCGGCAAGACCTTCCTGGCCGTGGCCCACGGCGCCAACCTCCTCCGGTCGGGCGCTGTCGAGCGCCTGGTGGTCACCCGGCCGGCTGTCGAGGCCGGAGAACGCCTCGGATTCCTGCCCGGCGACCTCACCGAAAAGGTCGACCCCTATATGGCGCCGGTGTGGGAGGCGATGGCGACGATTCTCGGGGCAGAGGCCTTACGCAAACGCCGCGAGCGCGGCGAGATCGAGGTTGCGCCGATCGCGTTCATGCGTGGCCGCACCCTGTCCAACGCCTTTGTCATCGTCGACGAGGCCCAGAACACCACCCGCCTGCAGATGAAGATGGTGCTCACCCGCCTTGGCGAGGGCTCGCGCATGGCGGTGACCGGCGATCCCAGCCAGATCGACCTGATCAACACCTCTGATTCCGGGCTCGGCCACGCCGTGGCGATCCTGGAAGGCGTCGAGGGCGTGGGTATTTCCCGTTTTTCCAGCGCCGATGTCGTTCGCCACCCTCTGGTCGGCCGGATCGTCGAGGCCTACGACGCCGACGCGGCCAGGCGTCAGCGATGATCCTCGCCGCGCCGCCCGTTGATCTCCGCCCCGCCCCGTTGGTCGTCGACGTCGAGGCGGAGGACGACGGCTGGATCGTGGCTGTTCCGGGCGCGGAAGCGGTGGCCCGACGCGCGGCCGAGACCGCGCTGGGCTGGGTCGGCGGCGGCGCGGTGGTGATCCTGCTCACCGACGACGCCACCGTGCGGGATCTCAACGACCGGTTTCGTGGCAGGGACTCGGCCACAAATGTCCTGTCCTTTCCGGCAGCGCCCACGCCGGGGGCGGAGACCGACGCTGGAGGCAACGGCGACATCGCCCTGGCGTTTGGCGTCTGCCGCGCCGAGGCCGAGGCCCAGGCCATCCCCCTCGCCGACCACCTCGCCCATCTGGTTATACATGGCGTGCTGCACCTGGCTGGACACGACCACGAGGACGATGTCGAGGCGGCGGCGATGGAGGCCATAGAGGTCCGCTTGCTGGCCGGCCTCGGCATTGGCGATCCCTATCGACATGACCATCGCGACGGCGCGCCGGGCGCCAAAGGCGATCATGGCTGACGACCATCGCTCCGCGGCCAAGGAACCGAGGCGCCCGACATCCGCCATCGGCCGCCTCAGGTCGGCGCTTGGCCTTGGGCGGGGACTCGATGAGGCGACGCCGATCGGACCCGACCCAGGCGCCGCCTTGCGCAGCCAAGCCGAGGCGTTCCAGACCATTACCGTCGGCGACGTCATGACCCCCCGGGCCGACATTACCGCCGTCGAGCTGTCCAGCTCCCTGGAGAGTCTGGTGGCGGCCTTCGCCGAAAGCGAGCATTCTCGCCTGCCGGTCTACAAGGACACCCTCGACGATCCGGTCGGGGTCGCGCACCTCAAGGATGTATTCCGAATCCTGGCCGATCCCCAAGGCGCGGGCCGGCTTGACGAGCCCGTGCTGCCCCGGCTCAAGCGGCCCACCCTCTATGTGCCGCCTTCGATGCGCGCTGCCGACCTGCTGGTGCGGATGCAGGCCAACCGCATCCATATGGCCATGGTCATCGACGAGTTCGGCGGGGTCGATGGCGTGGTCACCCTCGAGGACGTCATCGAAGCGGTGGTGGGCGAGATCGACGACGAGCACGACGAGGCGGTCGCGACCCAGATCGTCGCCCGCCCGGGCGGCGTGTTCGAGGCCGATGGCCGCGCGCCGCTCGAGCTGCTGGAGTCGGCCCTTGGCCAGACGCTGTCGGATCCAGAGCTCGACGAGGGTGACGTCGAGACCGCCGCCGGCCTGGTCACGGCCCTGGCCGGCCGCGTGCCACAGCGTGGCGAGGTGATCGCCCACCCGGGCGGCCTGGAATTCGAGATCACGGACGCCGACCCACGACGGGTCAAGCGCCTGCGCATCCGTCCGGCCAACACAACCTCGCCCTAGAGACGATGGCAGCCACGGCCTTTCCCGGGCGTTTGCCCGTGCTTCTGACAGGGACGCTCGCCCTGACGGTGATTGCCGGCCTGATGGCGGCCCTCGCCCAACCCCCTTGGGGTTTCCTCCCGGGCCTGCTCGGGTTCGGGGTGCTGATGCGCCAGATCGATAGGCTCGGCAGCCCCTGGCGCTGGCGCGGCGCCTTCGGCCTCGGCTGGCTGGCTGGCGTCGGCTACTTCGTTCCTTCGTTGATCTGGCTGGCGCAGCCGTTCCAGGTCGACGCCGAAGCGCAGGGGTGGATGGCCCCCTTCGCCGTCGCCCTGATGGCCATGGCCATGGCCCTGTTCTGGGGCGCCGCCGCCCTCGCCTATCGGCTTCTCGCCCGGCGCGGGCCGTCCCGGGTGTTGCTGTTCGCGGCCGCCTTCGCCCTGTGCGAATGGCTGCGCGGCCATGTCTTCACCGGCCTTCCCTGGGATCTGCCGGGAGAAAGTTGGCGCGCCGGCTCGGCGCCGTCGCAGGCCGCGGCCCTGGTGGGCGCCTATGGCCTGACATGGCTGACCCTGGCCGCCGCCGCCGCCCCGTTTACCGCCTTCGAGGGCCGCTCGGGCCGCGTCGTCGCCCTGGGGGGCGTCGGGTTGGTGGCCGGCCTCTATGCCTTCGGGGCGGCCAGACTCGCCGAGGCCATCCCCAACGACCTCCACGCGCCCCACGTCCGCATCGTTCAGGCCGACGTGGAACAGGAGAGCAAATACGACCGGCGCATCTTCACCAGCATCGTCGGCCGCTATGTCGCTCTTACGGGCAGGGCCCCGATGGGCGGGCGGCCGGCGGACATCGTGGTCTGGCCCGAGGGGGCGATCCCGGCGGCGCTGGACGATTATCTCGGCCGCGGCGCCTGGACCCGGGACCTGATCGCCGGCGCCCTGCGGCCAGGCCAGACTCTTATCCTCGGCGGCTATCGCTACGGGACCGAGGCCAACGGGACGCCGATAACCTACAACAGTCTGGCGGCCCTGCGGGCGGAGGCGGACGGCCCGACCGTTGTCGGACTTTACGACAAGTTCCGCCTGGTGCCGTTCGGCGAATTCATGCCCTTCGATAGCGTCGCGACCCGCTGGGGCATCAAGCAATTTGTCCATGTCGGCGACGGTTTCACCTCTGGGCCGCCACCCCGCCCCCTGAAGATCGCCGGCCTGCCGGCCGTCCAGCCGCTGATCTGCTATGAGAGCCTGTTCCCCGGCTTCACCCGCGAGGGCGGCGAGGCCAGCGGGGTGCGGGCGGCGTGGATCGCCAACATCTCCAACGACGCCTGGTTCGGCAAGGGCGTCGGCCCCCGCCAGCACCTCAACCTCGCCAGCTACCGGGCGATCGAGGAAGGCCTGCCGATGATCCGCGCCACGCCCACGGGGGTTTCGGCGATCATCGACGCCTATGGACGGATCGTCCCCGGCAAGAGCCTGGGCCTGGGGGCCTATGGCGTGATCGATGGGATTCTGCCGCCGGCCCTGGCGCCGACCCTGTTCAACCGGCTGGGCGATACGCCGTTCCTGGTGATGCTGATCGTCTCCCTCAGCGGCGCCGCGGTTCCCGGTCGCGTCAAGCGGCGAGCCTGATTATGACAGACCCCCATCCGCCGCTGCGCACCTTTGGCCGTGTCCGCTCGCGGGTGATCAAGCCCCGTCAGGCCGCGCTGATGACCAGCCTGCTGCCCGAGGTTTCGGTTCCCGAAGGGCCCTTCGATCCGAGGACACTGGCCCCGGACGCGGCCGAGATCTGGCTGGAAATCGGCTTCGGCGGCGGCGAGCACATGGCCGCCCAGGCGGCGCGGAGGCCAGACATACTGAGTCTCGGCGCCGAACCCTTCCTCAATGGCGTGGCCAGCGCCCTGCGCCACATCGAGGAAGGCCGCCTCGCCAATGTCCGCCTGCACGCCGGCGACGCCCGTGACCTGATGGCCGCCCTGCCGGACGTCTGCCTGGACCGGCTGTTCATCCTGTTTCCCGACCCCTGGCCGAAGCTGCGTCACAACAAGCGCCGCCTGATCCAGCCGGACTTCGTCGCCGAGGCGGCCCGGCTCCTCAAGCCGGGTGGACGCCTGCGCTTCGCCACCGACTGGGCCGACTACGCCGACCAGGCCCTGGCGACCCTGGGTGGTTCGACCGATCTTCTCTGGCTCGCCGAGCGGTCGGCGGACTGGACGGCGCCGCCCGCCGACCACGTGACGACCCGCTACGAAGAGAAGAAACTGGGCGACTGCGCCCCGATCTGGCTGGAGTTCGCGCGCCGTTGAGGCGATGGTTTCTGCTCGGACCCTGTTTTTTCGTGATCTGGACAAGCCTGTTCCAGATCGCTCCTGAAGAACGGGTGATGGAGGCCAAGTTTGGCGGCGCCTATGCCGCCTATAGGGCGCGCGTGCGCGCGTGGTTATTGCGACGCCCGCTCTGATCGGCTCAGGAGTCTCCACCGCCGCATGCCGTCAGGATCTCCGCGGCGGTCGGAGAATCCGCCGTACGAGCCATCATCACGGCGCCGGCCATCATCGCCAATTGACGCCAGGCGGCGGACCGCCGCGCCTCGTCATCGCCGGGCATGGCGTGACCGATCGCCGCGACCATGCGCCTGACGCCGGCCGAGAACCGCTCCTGGACCAGCGGCGATGACCGCCCGACATCCGCGGCGAGCGCGGGTATCGGACAACCCTGGCCAGGATGGGCGACATGACCCTCGGACAGGTAGGTCTTCATGAACCCGGCTACGGCGGCCTGGGGATCCGGCGTGAGCGCGCCACGTGAGACCGTCGAAATGAACTGATCAAAAGCCTGGTCGAGGGCGGCGGCGACCAAGGCGTCCTTGGTCTCGAAATGACGGTAAAATCCGCCATGGGTGAGGCCCGCGTCGCTCATCACATCGGCCACGCTGGCGCCGTCCACGCCGCGCTCACGCAGAAGGCGCGCCGCGCTGGTGACGATGCGATCACGGCTCCTTTCCTTTTCCGCCTGGGAGACGCGCATCCATGACCCTCGCTTGAAAATCGACCTTGACCCTAAAGATGATAGGTGACATCCATAAAGATGACAATTGGCATCCAAAACAGACGGGCAGTCATGACCGATGCAATGCCTTCTCAGGGCTGGGCGCGCTTCTGGCGCCGGCTCCGGATCGTCGAAACCGCCATGACGATGACGCCGCTGTGGCTCTGACTGACCTCCAAGGAAACGCCAAATGAACATCCTGTCCCGGGTAAACGCCGCCGCCTTCATCGCTGCCTCCGTGTTGAGCTTCACCTCCAGGGCGGGGGCTCAGACGGCGCTCCCACCCTCCGCGGCGCCGGCGATGCGCACGACGCCGACGACCCGCATCCTGGCCATTGGCCACCTTGCGCCAACCTTCCGCCCGGGCGTCACCCAGCCGATCATGCCCCAGGAGGTGCGCGACACGGTGGAGCTCTATCTGAACGGCAAGATTTCGGAATGGTATGTACGCAAGGACAAGCCCGGCGTGGTCTTCATCCTCGACCTGACCGACGTCGAGGCCGCGCGGACGCTCCTGGGAACCCTGCCGCTCGCCAAGGCCGGCCAACTGGAATTCGACCTGATCCCGCTCGGGCCCCTGGCCCCGCTCTCGATCCTGACCCGTTAGGCCGCGGGCGTCTCGCCGCGACAGGGTTCAGACACGGTCTTGGGGGGGGGATATGACAGCTACGTCCATCGCGGCTCGCGCACCGCGCCTGCAATCCATCGACATCCTGCGCGGCCTGGTGATGGTCATCATGGCGATCGACCACACGCGGGACTTCCTATCGAACGCGACCTTCGACGCCACCGACATGGCCCACACCAACCCGGCCCTGTTCATGACCCGCTGGATTACCCACTTCTGCGCGCCGGTCTTCGTGCTGCTGGCGGGAACCGGCGCCTTCCTGTCGGTCTCGAATGGCAAACCCAAGGGGGAACTGGCGCGGTTCCTGGCCAGCCGCGGCCTGTGGCTGGTGTTCCTCGAGGTCTTCGTGGTGACCCCGCTTGGGTGGTCGTTCAACTGGGATTTCAGCTTTGTCCGCATGCAGGTGATCTGGGCGATCGGCGCTTCGATGGTGATCCTGGCGGGCCTCGTGCTGGTCACGCCCCGCCATTGGATCGGCGCCCTCGGGGTCGTGATGGTGATGGGGCACAATCTGCTCGACGGCCTCAACCCGGCGCAGCTGGGCGGCTTCGCACCGGCGATCCACTTCCTGCACGCCATCACGCCGGTTCCCATCGCGCCGCACAAGATGCTGATCTTCCTCTACCCGCTCATCCCCTGGCTGGGGGTGATGATGGTTGGTTACGGCCTGGGCGACGTGGTCAGCCTGGAGCCCGCGCGCCGGACCCGGGTTCTGGCCTGGACAGGGCTGGCGATGCTCGTCCTGTTCATAGCGATCCGGGCGGGCAATCTTTACGGCGATCCGAAGCCCTGGACCCAGCAGTCCACCGGAGTGATGTCGGCCCTGTCATTCCTCAACGCCAACAAATACCCACCGTCCCTGGCCTATCTGCTGATGACGCTCGGCCCCGCGCTCATCCTCCTGGCCTTCATCGACCGGGCGCCTCGCCAGATCACCGGGCCCCTGGCCACCTTCGGCCGCGTGCCTCTGTTCTACTACCTGCTGCACCTGCCCCTGATCCACGGCCTGGCTATCCTGCTCTCCCTGGTCCGGTACGGCCAAGCGCCCTGGCTGTTTCACGACATGATGGCGCAGCGTGGAGCGACCCATCCGTTGCCGGCCGGCTATGGTTACGACCTCTGGGTCGTCTACGCCGTTTGGGCGGCGGTCATCATCGGGCTCTATCCCGTCTGCAAATGGTTTGCCGGCGTGAAACGTCGCCATCGACACCCTTTGCTCAGCTATCTCTGAACAGCCACTCCTTCTGGCGAGCCGAACCGCGGGATCGACCGCCAAGGCGGCGGAATCAGCCGGGGCAACGGTAACGTCGAAGGATCAAGCCCGGCCAGGAGCAGCGCCCTGCCGCTTTGTCTCGATTTTTCCGGGCCTTTGCGGCACAACGCTCACAAATGAAATTTCTCGACCAATGTAAGATCTTCATCCGCTCCGGCGACGGTGGCGGAGGCGCGGTGTCCTTCCGCAGGGAGAAGTTCATCGAATATGGCGGACCCGACGGCGGCGACGGTGGCCGCGGCGGTGACGTGTGGATCGAGGCGGTCGACGGCCTCAACACCCTGATCGACTACCGGTACCACCAGCATTTCAAGGCCGGCACCGGCGGCCACGGCATGGGACGCAACCGTACCGGCGCTGGCGGCGCCGACGCGATCCTGCGGGTGCCGGTCGGGACGCAGGTGTTCGAGGAGGACCAGGAAACCCTGATCGCCGACCTCGACCAGGCCGGCATGCGGGTGCGCCTGGCGGCCGGCGGCAACGGCGGCTTCGGCAACGCCTATTTCAAGGGGCCGATCAACCAGGCCCCCAAACGCGCCAATCCCGGGCTTCCGGGGATCGAGTCGTGGATCTGGCTGCGCCTGAAGCTGATCGCCGACGTCGGCCTCGTCGGCCTACCCAACGCCGGCAAATCGACCTTCCTGGCGGCGGTGTCGGCGGCCACGCCGAAGATCGCCGATTACCCTTTCACCACCCTGGTTCCCAATCTCGGCGTCGTCGACCTGTCAACGAACGAGCGCTTCGTCATCGCCGACGTGCCGGGCCTGATCGAGGGGGCGTCGGAAGGCGCGGGGCTGGGAACCCGGTTTCTTGGCCACCTGGAACGGACGGCGGTGCTGATTCACCTGATCGACGCCACCGGACCGCACCTGACCAAGACCTGGCGGACCATCCGCCGCGAACTGGAGGCCTATGGGGACGGGCTCGACGAGAAGGCCGAGCTGATCGCCCTGAACAAGGTCGACGCCCTCGACAAGGACGCCCGGGCCAAGGCGGCGCGGGCGATCAAACGGGCGTCAGGCCAGAAACCGTTCCTGATCTCAGCGGTTTCCGGCGAGGGCGTGCGCGACCTGCTGCGCGCCGCCCATGCCAAGGTGCGGGAGCGCGACGCCCCGGCGCCGGTCGACGACGGAACCCTGGAGTCCTGGCGTCCGTGAACGCTCTGAGTGATGCGCGGCTGATCATCGTCAAGGTCGGCTCGGCCCTGCTGGTCAATCCCAAGACCGGCCAGGCCGATCGCGCCTGGCTTCAGGCCTTCGCCGCCGACGCCGCCCGCCTGCGCGCGCGCGGCCAGAAACTGGTGGTGGTGTCCTCCGGCGCCGTCGCCCTCGGCCGTGTCCGATTGGCGCTGCCCCGCCGCGCCCTGAGTCTGGCCGAGAAACAGGCCGCCGCCGCCGCCGGCCAGTCGCTGCTGATGCGCGCCTGGGAAGAGGCGCTTGAGCCGCACGGCCTGAGGACCGCTCAGATCCTGCTGACCCCGGACGACACCGAGGTGCGCCACCGCTTTCTCAACGCCCGCGCGACGCTGGAGACCTTACTGCGGCTCGGCGCCGTGGCGGTGGTCAATGAGAACGACACCGTCGCCACCGAGGAACTTCGCTACGGCGACAACGACCGACTCGCCGCCCGCGTCGCCCAGATGGTCGGCGCCGACCTGTTGGTGCTGCTGTCCGACGTCGACGGTCTCTATACCGCCGATCCGCGGGTCGATCCTGACGCCCGCCACCTTCCGCGCATCGACGCCATCACCGACGACATCGTCGGCATGGCCGGCGGGGCCAACAGCGCGGGCGGCGTCGGCACCGGCGGCATGGCGACCAAGCTGGCGGCCGCGCGGATCGCTGGCGCCGCCGGCTGCGCCACCCTCATCACCCTGGGTCGGCGCCCGGCGCCCCTGGCGGCGGTCGAGCAGGGCGAGCGGGCCACCCTGTTCGCCGCGGCCGAGACCCCAGCGGCGGCCTACAAGGCCTGGATCGCCGGGTCCCTGACGCCCCAGGGCGTCCTGACCATCGACACCGGCGCGGCCGCGGCCTTGCGCCGGGGCAAAAGCCTGCTGGCGGCCGGCGTGCGAGCCGTCGACGGCCGCTTCGACAAGGGCGACGCGGTGGTGGTGCGGGACGCGGAGGGCCGCGAACTGGCCCGGGGCCTGGCCCGCTACGACGCCGCCGACGCCCGCCGCATCCTCGGCCTGCGCACCGCCGACATCGCGGACGTGCTGGGCTATGAGTTCGGGCCTCTGGTGCACGCCGACGACTTGGCCCTGGCCCGTCACGCCACGCGGGAATCCTGACGGGTGGCGCGGGAGATCACCGCCCGGCGCTCCGCCGCGCCGGGGCGACCCGCCGGCCGGCGGCCGGGGTTCTTCCTCGCTCCCGGCATGACGGTGGGACTCTATGGCGGGTCGTTCAATCCGGCCCACGAGGGCCACGCCCATGTCGCCGAGACCGCGCGCCTGCGCCTGGGCCTGGACCGGGTGATATGGCTGGTGTCGCCCCAGAATCCCCTCAAGGATTCGATCCAGACCGCCGGCCTGCCCGAGCGCGTCGCCGGCGTGCGCCGCTGGGCGAACGGACCGTCGATGATTGTCAGCGATGTCGAGGCGCGGATCGGCGTCCGCTACACGATCGACACCGTCAGGTGGCTCAAGGCGCGGTTTCCCGGCGTGAATTTCGTCTGGATCATGGGCGGCGACAGCCTGGCGGGATTCCACCGCTGGCGGGGCTGGACCGCCCTGGCCCGGGAGGTTCCCATCGCCGTGGTGTCGCGCCCCGGCAGCACGCTCAGCGGCCGCACCTCCCCCGCCGCCCAGCGTTTCGCCGACTTCCGCAGGCCGGCCGAAGCGGCCAAGGGTCTTGCGCGCCAGGCGCCTCCCGCCTGGACCTGGTTGCCGGCGCCATTCCATTTCGTGTCCTCCACCGCCCTGCGAGCCGCGGCCCGCCCCAAGACCGGGTGAATCGGTCACGATCAATTGCCGCCTGACCATTCGGCGCTCCCGTGCTATGGGGAGGGTTGAAACCCTTGATGCAGGAGCATCCGCTGACCTCTGACACCGCGCCCGGCGCGCCGAGCGACACTTCATCCACACCCAACGCTTCGACACCCAACCGGGACGAAGGCGAAGGCCGTACGGCTCTGGAACAGATGGTCCTGACCCGGCTGGATGATGAAAAAGCCCACGACATCATCTTCATCAACCTCAAATACAAGAGCGCGTTCGCCGACTCCCTGATCATCGCGTCGGGCCGGTCGCACCGCCATGTCGGCGCCATCGCCGATCACCTGCTGCGCGCCTTGAAGGAAGCCGGCCACGGCAAGGCGAAGGTCGAGGGGCTGCCGGGCTGCGACTGGGTGCTGATCGACGCCGGCGACGTGATCATCCATCTGTTCCGCCCCGAGGTGCGCAACTTTTACAACATCGAGAAGATCTGGTCCGTCGATTCAGCCCACCGGATCGACTCCCAGGGCGCCGCGGTCCCCTGATCATCCGCTGATCTGGAGCCGACCGTGAAGGTCACCCTGCTGTGCGTCGGACGCCTCGGCGCCGCGCCGGAGGCCAGGCTGGCTTTGGACTGGGCCGCCCGGGCCACCGCCAGCGGCCGCGCCCACGGGCTGGGTCCGGTGGACATCCTCGAGGTCGAGGCCCGCAAGCCCGGCAAG
>CAIQDO010000549.1 GCA_903870555.1 uncultured Caulobacteraceae bacterium | reverse complement strand
TCGACGTGCAGGTGATGTACTATCCCCACGCCGTCACCCGGGAGATGGGCGGCACGCGCTTCGTGCCGGGCACGCATCTGCGCAAGGTCAGCGAGGTGGCGCTGGGCCGCTACCAGAATATCAAGGGCCAGCAGCACATGGCGTGCGAGGCGGGAACGCTGCTGTTCCTGCACCACGGGATCTGGCACGGCGGCGGCATCAATCTGTCCGACCGTACACGGACGATGTTCAAAATCCGCATGCACGCTTCCGGGGACCAGACTCGTGGCTGGGCGACGACTCACCGTCCGACGTCGGACCTTCAGCGGCCGATCTTCCACGTCAAAGGAGCCCGTTCAGCCGACACCGTCGCACAGATCCTGATGACCCCCGAGCCCTGGTTCGAACAGGACACCGGCCGGCTGGAATTCGTCAACCGCATCAAACTCTGGCGCTACTTGTCCGGCGACGACACCTTCGATGTCGACTACTGGCTGACCCGCCTGGAACACGGGCCGCGTATATTGGCCTGAGCAAAGGAAGGTTTTCACAGCCAAGGAGCCAAGAGGCCCGTCTTCGCTCTCGCACGACGTTGACTGCGCTCAGACCTGATTCGCACTTTGCGCGCGATCTTGAGGGCGACGCAGGTCCGGACCAGGTGATGTCAGAGGCGGCTCTTGGCGCCTTGGCGGTGAAAACACCCTACATCCGTTCGGGCGTGGCGATGCCGAGGAGGTCCAGGGCGAGTTCGAGCTGTTTCAGGGTCAGGGCCGACAGGGCCAGGCGCGAGGCTCGGACGGCGCCCTCGGCGATCAGCACCGGGCAGGCGGCGTAGAACCGGGCGAAGGCCTGGGCCAGGCGGAAGGCGTGGTCGGCGATCAGGTTGGGCGCGCGCTTGTCGTAGGCCTCGGCCAGGGAATGGTCGAAGCCGTCGAGCAGCAGCACCAGCTCGCGCTCGGCCGGCGCCTCGACAAGAATCGGCCCTGCCGCGATCCCCTCCGCCGCAGCCTTGCGCAGCAGGGATTTCACCCGCACCGCCTGATAGAGCAGGTAAGGGCCGGTCTTGCCCTCAAAGCTGGAGAAACGGTCGAGGTCGAAGACGTAGGAGGTGCCGCGGAAATTGGCCAGGTCGGCGAACTTCAGCGCCGCCACCGCCACCTGCAGCGCCGTCGCCTCATAGGCTTCGGGATCGAGTTCGGCGCCCAGTCCGACCTCACGCAGACGCTCGC
Organism: uncultured Caulobacteraceae bacterium; assembly: GCA_903870555.1. Taxonomy (GTDB): domain Bacteria; phylum Pseudomonadota; class Alphaproteobacteria; order Caulobacterales; family Caulobacteraceae; genus Acaudatibacter; species Acaudatibacter boreus. Next base: position 2,044 of record CAIQDO010000549.1, on the reverse strand, counting down.
GGGCCTTGTCGCGGGCCATGTCGATCAGGTCGCGCAGCTTGAGCACGCCGCCTTCGCGGGTCTTGAACGGCTTGCCGTCGGGGCCGTTCATGGTCCCAAAGCCGATGTGCTCCAGGGCGCCCTCGACCGCGTAGCCGGCCAGATAGGCGGCGCGGAACACCGTTTCGAAGTGGTCGGCCTGCCGCTGGTCAACGGCGTAGAGAACCAGCTCGGGATCAAAAAACCGCTTGCGGTCGAGGATCGTCGCCAAGTCGGTGGTGCCATACATGGCCGAGCCTTCCGACGACACCACCAGCAGCGGTGGCACGTCACGCTTGTCGCCGTTGCGGGCCACGCGAATGATCCGCGCGCCCTGGTCGTCGATCAACAGGCCCTTGGCGGCCAGATCGGCCACCATCGGCTCGATCAGGGCGTCGACGTCGCTCTCGCCGCGCCACAGGTCGAATTCGACACCGAGGGCGCGGAAGTCGCGCTCCAGGGCGACGCGCGTGACCTGGGCAAAGTGCTTCCAGATCAGCCGGTAGCCATAGCGCCCGCCCTGCAGCTCGGCGGTCGCCTTGCGCGCGCGGTCGCGATAGGCGGGGTCGGCCTTGGCTCGGCGGGCGGCGGCGGGGTAGAGCCGGTCAAGGTCCTCCAAGGCAATGCGTGCGGCGAAGGCGGCGATCGCCGCCTGCTCGTCGCCGTCGGTGAAGCCGGCCGGCCGCTCGGCCAGGCGGTCGAGGGTCGTCGCGATCTCGGCGTCGTCGTCGGCGCAGGCGGTGATCAGCAGGCCCATCTGGAAGCCCCAGTCGCCGAAATGGGCGTCGCCGACGGTCTCGTCGCCGCGGAAGCGGCAGATGCGCTTGATCGATTCGCCGATGATCGAGGCCCGAAGGTGGCCGACGTGCATCTCCTTGGCGACGTTGGGCCCGCCGTAATCGACCAGCACCCGTCGTGGCGCGGCGAGGGGCTCGGCGCCGGCGCGGGGATCGGCGGCCAGGGCGTCGGCCCGCGCCGACAGGGCCGCGGCGCTGACCTTGAGATTGATGAAGCCGGGGCCGGCGACCTCGACCGACTCTATGTCCGGGTTGCCCGACAGGGCCGCGGCCACGGCGGCGGCGATCTCCCGGGGGTTCCGCCTGGCGGCCTTGGCGGCCGCCAAGGCCCCGTTGCACTGAAAGTCGGCAAGGTCCGGCCGATCGGAGGCCGCCACGCGCCCGTGGTCGGCGGACAGGCCCAGGGCGGCGAAGGCGGCGCCGGCCGCTTCGCCCAGGCCCGATCTCAGGTCGCTCATGGCTGGGCGGCGGCTCCGGCCTTGATGTCAGGCGTCTTCGCCTGACCCGCGTTGGGCCGGAAGCGTTTGCCCTCGCGGTTGAAGGCGGCCATCGCAGGCGTCACATCAAAGCCGATCAGCACCTCGAAATTGGCGCCGCTGACCAGAGCGTCCTTACGGGGGATGACGATCTCGCCGATGTTCTCGGTGGCGTAGACCCGGTCCTCGCCGCTGGGAAAGGTCACCGGCAGGTCAAAGGTCTTCTTCTCCAGCACAGCGTGGCCGCGGTCGGTCACGGCCACCCAGTAGTGATAGGTCACGCCGCGGCCTTCGGCCCGCGGGCCGCGGCCCAGTTCGAACAGGATGCGGGCCTTTACCACGATCGGGGCGTCGGCCTTGTAGGCGCAGATCGAGGAGATGTTCTGGATCTCGCCGGTGTAGGCGACGTTGGCCGAGGCCTCGACCCCATCCTTGAACTCGGCGTAGCGCGCCGCGTCGTACAGCACCTTAACGTAGGGGCAGGGACCAGCGTTGCGAAGCTGTGGCAAGGGGGTGTTGAGATTGCCGAATTCCTCCTCGCGCTTCTTGCGCTTGGCGTCGTCGTCGTCGGATTGCTGGCCCCCGCCGCCACCGCCGCCGCCTCGACCGCCGCCGCCGCCGCCGAACTGGGCGAAGGATGATCCCGCGGTGAGAAGCGACAGAGCGGCGCAAGCGGTGAACAGCAGGACGCGGATTGGGGGCATGGGGGAGTCCGGGGCGAGGCCGGCCGGGAACCGGCCTGAACGGGTCGAT
>CAIQDO010000548.1 GCA_903870555.1 uncultured Caulobacteraceae bacterium | reverse complement strand
TGATCCTGGCTGGCGAAGTAGTCGAGGAACTGACGGCGGATTTCATTGAGACTGGGCATGGTCGCCCTCTACCATTTCGATCTTGCCGCACAAAGGGCCGGGAACCATCGAGGGGCTTGGACCCTATTTCCCGCTCCCCCCCGCGAAAGCGCGGAGGAGCGGAGGACTGGGACCGAGGTCTATTCGTCGCCGGGTTCGGGCGAGCCGATCAGCAGCTCTTCCTCGATCTTGGTGGAGTTGCCGCGCACCTGGGCTTCGATCTGTTCGGCGATGTCCGGGTTGGCCTTCAGGAATTCCCGGGCGTTGTCGCGGCCCTGGCCGATGCGGGTGGAGTTCCACGAGAACCAGGCGCCCGACTTCTCAATTACCCCGGCCTTGACGCCCAGGTCGATGATCTCGCCGAGCTTGGAAATGCCCTGGCCGTACATGATGTCGAACTCGACCTCGCGGAACGGCGGGGCCACCTTGTTCTTGACCACCTTGACCCGGACGTTGTTGCCGATGATCTCGTCGCGCACCTTCACCGAACCTGTGCGGCGGATGTCGAGGCGCACCGAGGCGTAGAACTTCAGGGCGTTGCCGCCGGTGGTGGTTTCCGGGCTGCCGTACATCACCCCGATCTTCATGCGGATCTGGTTGATGAAGATCACCAGGGTGTGGGTCTTGGAGATCGAGGCGGTCAGCTTGCGCAGCGCCTGGCTCATCAGCCGCGCCTGCAGGCCGGGCAGGGAATCGCCCATCTCGCCTTCGATTTCCGCCCGCGGCGTCAGGGCGGCGACCGAGTCGATCACCACGATGTCGACGGCGCCGGAGCGCACCAGGGTGTCGACGATCTCCAGGGCCTGTTCGCCGGTGTCGGGCTGAGCCACCAGCAGGTCGTCGAGATTGACGCCCAGCTTGTGGGCGTAGGACGGATCGAGCGCGTGCTCGGCGTCGACGAAGGCGGCGGTGCCGCCGGCCTTCTGCACCTCGGCCACCACATGCAGCGCCAGGGTGGTCTTGCCGGAGCTTTCTGGGCCATAGATCTCGACCACCCGCCCCTTGGGCAGGCCGCCGATGCCGAGCGCGATGTCGAGACCCAGGGAACCCGTGTGCACCGACTCGATCTCGACAATCTTGCCCTTTTCGCCCAGCTTCATCACCGAGCCCTTGCCGAAGGCCCGATCGATCTGCGTCAGCGCCGCTTCAAGAGCCCGCTGCTTGTCGCCTTCGTCTTTTCCCACCAGTTTCAACGCCATGTTGCTCATCTTCGGTCCCGCCATCTTATCCCACGATTCCACCGTCAGAGCCGGGCCAAATGAGTCTCAGGGGGGCCGGGCCGAGTTGACTCAGACGTACCGGGTTTGTTCCGGGTTGGCAAGATGTTCTTGTTGGCAATTTGCAGGAAAACGTTACCGGTCAGCCGAGGGCGAATATCAGGCTTGTCGGACCTAGCGGGAAGGTCGCTAGCTTGATGGGATAAGCGCCGGCCGCCCCTTTGGACCGGTGACGACACACGGAAGGAAACCCGGGAATGAAAATCGATGGATCGACGGCTGCGGTCGTCACGGGCGGGGCCTCCGGCCTCGGCAGGGCCAGCGCCGAAGCGCTCGCGGCGGCCGGGGTCAAGGTTGCCATCTTTGACG
>CAIQDO010000547.1 GCA_903870555.1 uncultured Caulobacteraceae bacterium | reverse complement strand
GCCAACACCCTGCGCACCTGGCTGTCGATGTGGAGCCTGGAGACCTCGAAGTGCCAGGGCGAGCCGCACCTGCGCAAGTTCGACACCCCCGCCCTGGTGGTCCAGTCCCTGGCCGACACCGGCGTCTTCCCCAGCGACGCGAGGAAGATCTTCGATTTCATCGGGTCGGCCGACAAGCAACTCGAGATGGTCACAGGGGCGCACTATTTCGAGGATAGCGAGGCCGGGCGGGAGGCGGTGGCGGACCTGATGGCGGGGTGGATCAAGCGGCGGTTGTAGGGGCTCCCAAACGGGCGGCGGCGCTGCGGTGCAGGAGCGCCCTGAACACCCGCTCAGAAAGCATAAATCGCGTCGCGTTCCGCCGACGGCCGCACGAGGGGACTCATCGCGTCGAGGTCGATGACATCGATCATCTTCAAGCTGACGCCGACCATGCGGGCCATACGTCGTTTCAGGCCGGCGTAATCCCATAAGCTGATCGGCGCCTGCGGATCGAAGCGGACCAGCACGTCGATATCGCTGCCGGGACCGGCCTCGCCTCGCGCCACCGAGCCGAACACCGCGGCATGGCTGACCCCCCGGCGGCGTAGTTCCGGTTCATTGGCCTTCAGGGCGGAGAGGATATCGTCCCGCGTCATCGAGGGAGTTTATCCCAGTCCACAGGGTCTGCGAAGCCACGGAAGTGAGGCATCGCGTTCAACCGCTCGGGGTCCGGCCGCCTGACGGGCGTCAAGAACCCGATCGTTCGGCCGTCGGCCTTGATCGTGGTCAGGCCGGGCAGGGCGCTGATGGCCTTGCCTGTGATCTTGCGCAGATCGCGGATGTCGATGGCGGCCATCAGGTCAGGACGCACATTCCATGCGCGGCAAGCTCGTCGTGCATGGCGTCCGGGGCGAGATCGAGCGACCAGGGCCAGGCGTCGAGCACCTGCGGCCACACCACGGCGCCGTTTTCAATGGTGACGCGTTCGAAAACGGCCGGGTCCTTCAGGACGGCGAATACGCCGCTGTCACCCGTCCCAATCAAGCGTTGGAGAGAAACCTCCCCTGCGACGCCATCCCTGCACCGCACGTGCAGCCGAAATTCGGGCAGGGCCGTGACTGCGACGACGTCCCATTCCGCACCGTCCGGGGCAAAGGCGCGATCGGCTTCGGCGATTGTTTCTTCAGGCATAGGTCCCTAGCCTCAAGCCGGTCGGCCTGATGGTCTCTCGCCATCCCATTCCCAGGCGCTCCACGCCATGCGGCCGAATAATATCATATTGCAAATTCCGGACAAGTGGTCGCGGCATCCGGGTCGAGGCCTGGCGGGATCTCCGTTCGCGCCCTCCGTCGCTTGCCGCCGTGCCATACTGGTGAGACACTCGCGCATGGCCACCGATCTGATCAGTCGCGATCCCGGCATATTGGGCGGAACCGCCGTTTTCGCCGGCAGCCGTGTGCCTGTGAAGACCCTGATGGACTATGTCGAAGCCGGTGAAACCCTGGACGCCTTTCTCGACGACTTCCCCACCGTGACCCGACCCCAGGCGCTCGGCTTCCTGGAGATGGCCCTCGACCGCGCCACCGCTGAGCCCGCCTAGGCTTGCGCGTTCTGCTCGACGAATGTTTGCCCAGGCGGCTCGCGGCGGACTTGGTCGGCCATTCCGTCACCACCGTTCCTCAGGCCGGCTGGGCCGGGCTCACCAACGGCGCCTTGTTGGCGCGCGTAGGGAGCGCCTTCGACGCCTTCGTCACGGTCGACCGTAACCTGCCGGCGCAACAGAACCTCAGAGCTCTGACCTTCGGCGTCATCGTACTCCGCGCGCGGTCCAACGCCCTGACTGCGCTCCGGCCACTCGCGCCGCGCATTCTGCAGGCGCTCGACCGGCTTGAACCTGGCCGGGTCGAGGTTGTCTCGGCCGAGCCGAGCCTGCGGTGATAGTTACGGCGCCCGGCCGGGTTTAGACCCTCGCAGCCCCGCCACCCGATCGGATGGCGGGGCTGGATCTAGACGGTCCGCGTCGAGGCGTCAGTCCCGGGGCCACCGGTTGCGAAGCAGGCGCCGGAGCCACCCGCCGAGACCACGAGACCCGCGAACGCCCTTAACGACCCGATGGCGCGACGTGAACACCATGAACCGTTCGCCGCGCTTGCCCTTGATGAACACCGGACCGACCATCCCGATCCGATCCGAGGCCGAGGTCTCGAGCCAGCCAAGCTCGTCGATGGACAGGCGCCCGGTGGGCGTCCCGGCCATCAGGCGCGTTGCGATCACGAACGCGAGGCCGGCCCACGCGCCGCGCGACCACGCGAGGGTCCCGGACCCGATACCCACCCGAACGTGGATCCCCAGGTCGATCTCGCCGTCATCGAGCGTGGCGGCGCCGGCGTTGTACAGATCGACCTCGTTCAATATGGTTCTGGCGAGTTTGACCGCGTCGGATGTCGGGCAAACCAGAAAAACACCATCGCCTGTGGCGGCGATCAGGCAGTCCGGCGGGAAGCCGCCCCGGCGCAGGGCGTCCTTGACGATCTGTTGAATCGTCTCGTTGATGGCCAAGACGCTGGCGACGCCAAGACGATTGCTCACTTGGAGAGTGAATCGACCGTAGTCTGCCATATCGACGCAGAGAATACTCAGGCGACGATAGAGGGCCGGATCGATGTTGGTGGCGCGCGGGAAGTGATCGGTGATGCGTTCCAAGTCGTCGGCGGCGAGCGCCTCGGGCTGGATGAAGGCATCTTCGTTGGCCGGGATTGGAATAGAGATCATCGAGCTTGGCCACCGCTGGATGTGGTGGGTGTCTTCGAGCGGAACGGTTGCAATCCCGCCGCGCCACTCGTCGTTGGCCGCCATGATCGCGACCGCGCTGACCTTGACGAACTGCGGCGGGCGCGCCGAAACGCCGCCGCTGGTCGGGGCGGGGGGCGGGGTGTCGGGGAGTTGCTCAATCATCGTCGTGATTCCTGTTGTGTCTGGCCAATCCCAGAGCACGATCAAGAAAATGACGGCGTCAAAGTGAGACCGTGACAGCCCCAACTCGGCTCCAACACCGCTTCACGCGAACGGATTTTCTGATAATCCTGTGGGCGCTCTTTGTAGGTCGAGAGGATCATCATGGCCGTCAATGTCGAACCCGGCGCAAAGTTAAAATACTGGTTTGTGCAGGGCGTCGTGAGGACGGCAAGAGCCTCTTATCCTGGGGGATCGCTTACGCAGGAAAAATTACGAGAAAAGAGCAGCATGAGCGTCGACGTCATCGGCGACGCCGAAGCCGGGAGGTACATCGCTGTGCTTTCGGCAGAACTGATTGCGCAAGTCCTGGGCTTGGACCTGGCAGACCCGAACGTGGGTTCGTACACGGAGCCTGGAGTCCGCCCGAGAACCGCTTCGATTCCGTCCGAACGTCGGGAGAAGCTCATCGATGCCTTCTCGACGATCCTTCAGACGAGCGCCGCTCTGGCGACGTTCCTGGCCCAGGGCTTCCTCGGCCCGCCGGCCTATCCGTCGAATGGTCCATCTCAGCGTTCCATCGTCGAAGCGATGCTGGAGGCCGAGATCAAGCGGGTTTTCGAGAGGCTGGAGGAAGCCCGCTACCGGTTCGAGGTCGGAGAACACGAGGACCCCGGCGCGATGGTCGCCTTGAGGAAACTCGCGCGCGGGGCAGTTCAGCTTATTCACGGAACGAGCGACCTGGGCGACCTGATGCGGGGTAAGAGCGGAGGCTGCGGCAAGATCATCGAACTTCCCGCCACGAACGCGACCTTCGTGGAGATCATCAACGCCCGGCTCGACGACGACAGAGCCGTCGGCTTCGCCGCCTCCCCTCAATGGCCGCGCGGGCTCTCGGAGTTCTCGCTTCCGGCCGACACCGGCCGCGACTACCTCGAAACGATCAGGCTCAGCGTGGATTTTCACTTGCTCGCGACCTATCAGGTCGATCAGCCGCTGATCGATCTCGACAGTGTCCGCAATCTGACGCCGGAAAAACGAGACCGCCTTCGCCTTCTGGCGGCGCAGAACATCGAATCCAAGAAGAAGAATCCTGCATTTGGCTGTCCCTATTGCGTCGTGGATGTTCTCGTCCATGAAAGCCAGGCAAACGAGTGCCGTGAGACGATCGAGGCGCTTGCCAAGAATTGGCTTGGTGTTCGTTTTGTTAACATGCAAGACAACCACGATCGGGCGATGTTCGAAAATCGCCTTCTATTCAATCTGAGGGATCTGCTTTTTGACGGGGCGTCAGCGTGATGACTGATCAGGAACGGCGACGGTACCTGCCGGTGTGCGAACGCCTCGAGACGCGCTTGGCGGCGCAAGGCGGCATATCCGATCAGGTTCACATCTTCGAGAAGCGCGAGATCGACGCCGTGAACGCGGCGCTCGCCAGCGGCCGACCACTGTTGGTTCGGGGCGAGCCCGGCACCGGTAAGAGCCAGCTGGCGAGGGCGGTGGCCGAAGAGCTGCAGCGCGCGTTCATCTGCCATGTGGTTGACGGCCAGACCCAGTCGCGCGACCTGCTTTGGGAGCTGGACGCCGTGGCGCGCCTCGGCGAGGCTCAGCTGGCGGCGGCCATGAAAGAAGGCCCGGACGTCGCGCGGCGGCGGCTGGCGATCGAGAACTTCGTCCGGCCCGGACCTTTGTGGTGGGCCTTCGATTGGAACTCGGCCGAACAGCGCTGTCGCGAGGCGGATCCGCCCCAGCCCCTTCCCTCCGACCCGGAACGGCGCCGAGCCACGAACGGGTGCGTCGTCCTGATCGACGAAATCGACAAGAGCGAGCCTTCCGAGGTTGCGAACGGACTGCTGGAGGCCCTCGGTTCGGGGCAGTTTCGCGCGCCTGGCTTGATGACTCCGGTCGCCGTCGCGGGTGTTCGACCGCTGATTGTCATCAGCAGCAACGACGAACGCGCCCTGCCCGGCGCATTCCTGCGGCGCTGCCTGGTGCTTCGTCTCGCCTTGCCGGCCGACGACGAATCCCTGATCGCGCGACTGTTGGATCGCGGGCAAGCTCATTTCCGTGACCTCGACCCGAGCGTCGTCCTGGCCGCCGCGAAGTTGCTGGTGCGCGATCGCAAGGCCACGGGTTCCGCCGGTGCGCGGCCCGGTCAGGCGGAATTCCTCGACCTGCTCAGGGCTGTTCAGGACCTCTACCCGGACGATCCCACCGAACAGGCGAAGGCGCTCGACGATCTGACCGAATACACCTTGAAGAAGTATGTCGATGCCTGACGCCGGTCCGCGAGGGGACCGCGGCCTCGCCGACCTACTGCGCCTGAGGGCTGCGGGTATGGCGACCGAAGGCGCCGATCTGCTGAACTTCGCGTTCACGCCCCGCGCTCGTGAGCCGCCCTCGCCGACGGAGACGATCCCCGGCGAGGCCATTCCGGCGATGAAGAAATACCGGCGGAAGGGCGAAGAGACCTTCTTGCCCGTCCCGTTCTGGCGCCCGGAGTCCTTGACGGTGGTCGATCGGCCGGAGGACCGGGGCCAAAGGTCTGCTGCCGATGCGGACCTGGACCCTGCCGATCGCGAGGCGGCGGAATGGGCCCATGCCGAACTCGTGGCTGGAAAACCGACGCGGACCCCTCTCGCGCCCGTCTCGGCGGCGCTCGCGCAGCTTCGTCGCGGGGCGGCGAAATCGGCCTCCTCCGCGGTCGATCTCGCCGTTGTCTTGAAGAGCGTCTCGCGGGCCGAGACGCTCGAGGTGCTGCCGCGCGTTCGCCGACGCCGGTGGGGCGACGCGATCCTGTTGATTCACGATCGGTCTCCGCACCTCATCCCGTTTTTTCGGGACTATCTGGACCTTGCGCCTGCCATCCTCGCCCAATTCCGGAGGATTCAGCCGAACGCCTTCCTCTGGCAATCCGACCAGCCGCCGGCGCCGGAGGCCGGAACCTTGGTCGTCGCCCTCAGCGACCTGGGCACACTGGCGCCGCCGGGCGAAGGTTCGCAGGCCGAGTGGGCGGCGTATGGCACTGCCTTACGCCGGGCGGGTTGCCATCCGCTCGCGATCCTGCCGGCTTCGCCTGTTCGCGGGTATCGGCGATTGGCCGCCGCTTGGTCGATGGCCGGCTGGCGCGCGCTCGACGAGCCGGCCTCGGCGGAGGTGATCGAAGCTCAGGTGCACCGTCTCGCGGTTCTTCTGTCGCCCGCGCGTCGCATCGAGCCCGGCTTGTTGCGCGACATCCGCCTCCTGGCGACCGAACCGGCGATCGGGCCCGAGGCCGAGTCGGCGTTCTGGAGATCGTCCTACCTCCATGGCCGGATGCTCGACGCCGGCGAGCCCCATCTGGACGCGCGGCGGGCCGCGTTCGAGGATTTCAAGCTTCTGCCGGCGTCACTGCAAGCGGCCGTGGTGGCGACGATCAAGCGTTGGCGATTCGAAGCGACCGACATCTGGCGCGCGGAGATCCTCGATCTTGGCCCGTTGGCGGAGCGTCTGGACAGGGAGGCCGATCTCGCCGAAGCGGCCCAGATGTTCGATCGTCTCGGACACGAGATGATGGTCACCAACACGGCCAAGCCGGGCGACTATTCCTTCATCAAGCGATTCGCGGGCACCGCGTCGTCCGAAACCTTCGCGCCGCGTCGCCTGATGGACACGGGCGCTGCCAGCGGCGAGGGCTCGTGGCGATTGCCGCTCGATCGCGGCATCTTGCGCGTGCTCGTTGCGTCGCATCCGGCCGGTGAAGCCAACCTGCCATTGGCCTACGATCCAGCCCTACTGCCGGCCTTGGACTTGCCGCCCAAGCGCCTCGCGCTACGCCAACACCTCGGCGCTATCCTCGTCGCCGAGGCAGGGTCGCCGGACGCGATGCTCGGCGCGCCACTCGCCACCATCGAGGCCCGCCGCAACGACTTTGCCCTCGAACCCCTCCCGCCATTCTGGGCCTGCGGCGTCGCGCCGCGCTGGGCCGACGCCTGGGGCTGCGACGACCATGGCCCGTGGGTGGACTTCGCCGTGCGGCCGAAACGGGGCGAGGCGGTGGTCCAGCGGATGCGTTGGGTCCCGGGCGGAACGTTCCAGATGGGTTCGCCGCCGGACGAGCCGGGACGCTTTGGCGCTGAGGGACCGCGACATTCGGTGACGATCGCCCAGGGCTGGTGGATGTTCGACACCCCGGTCACCCAGTCGCTCTGGCGCGCGGTGATGGGCGGCCGCAATCCCAGCCGCTTCAAGACCCCCGGCCGGCCGGTCGACAGCGTGTCCTGGGAGGACGCCAGGGCCTTCGTCGACCGGATCAATGGCCTGGTCCCGGACCTCGCCCTCGAATTGCCGTCGGAGGCCCGATGGGAACGGGCCTGCAGGGCCGGAACGGACACCGCGCTCTACACCGGCCCGGTCGACATTCTCGGCTTCAATAACGCCCCCGCCCTGGACCCGATCGCCTGGTACGGCGGCAACAGCGGCGTCGATTTCGAACTGCCCAACGGCGCGGGCAGCGAGGGATGGGAAGACAAGCAGCACGCCCACGCCCGAGCCGGACCTCACCGGGTTGGCCGAAAGGTCCCCAATACCTGGGGGCTGTACGACATGATCGGCAATGTCTGGGAGTGGTGCGAGGACCATTGGCATGAGACCTACGATGGCGCCCCGAACGACGGAACAGCCTGGTTGAACCCCGATGCGAGCGGCGCGGGGCGGGTCCTGCGTGGCGGCTCGTGGGGCGGCCACGCCAGGTACTGCCGGTCGGCCTACCGGCGCTGGAACGATCCGGACGCCCGGTACTACGACTTCGGCTTCCGTTGCGCCCGAGTTCAGGCGGGTGCGGAGCCGG
>CAIQDO010000546.1 GCA_903870555.1 uncultured Caulobacteraceae bacterium | reverse complement strand
GGCGGTTCGATCCCCGATCTCTCCGGTAGGTGAGCGAGCGGCTCTCACCATCTTCAGCATCCGGTCGACTTTCGTGCGCTGGTCGGAAGGCACGATATCTACCGGCCCGTCCGGCATCCGCCGGCTTGGTTCACGTGCCAATTCAGCGCGTAGCGCGACAGCTAGCACCTCTTCGATGCTTTGGCCACGTAACGCCGCGAGCCTGGCGGCCAGGGCCTCGATCTCGGCATTGGCTTTGATGGGCATCGAAAGATCTCCGGCGTTCATAAGCGCGTTTGTGCAACCGTGCGACGTCGCCACATCCGGCAGAGCGCCGCACCCCTAATTATCCTCTTTCATCGTCCAGACGAATGGCAAGCGGTTCCTGGGCAGATTGCCCCGAACCTGACTTCAGTTTAACGGGCGTTGGCGCGGCGGTCGCCGTATGGCGTGGATGAGCGGACCGGCCCATCGCGGGCGCCTCAGGGAAGGTTTGATGAGCAACAGCCGAAAGACGGGCCTTGGGGCCAAGCGCGACTCGGGCGGCGAGGATATCTGGGAAACGATCAAGACCGTCGGCCTGGCCCTGCTGCTGGCTCTGGTGATCAAGACCCTGATCTTCCAGCCCTTCACCATTCCCTCGGCGTCCGAGGAGCCCAACCTCTATGAGGGCGACTACATCGTCGTCTCGAAGTGGCCCTACGGCTACAGCCACCACTCGATCCTGTTCAGCCCGCCGATCTTCAAGGGCCGGGTGCTGTTCCAGCCGCCGCGCCGGGGGGATGTGATGGTGTTCAAGCTGCCGCGCAGCGGCCACATCGACTACATCAAGCGACTGGTCGGCCTGCCAGGCGACCGCATCCAGGTGAAGGCGGGGCGGCTCTACATCAACGACGCCGCGCTGCCCGTCAGCCACGACAAGACCGTCGAGGTCACCGACCGGCTGTTCCCGGAACAGGCCGAATGGCGCCAGGAGACCAATCCCGAGGGCCGTCGTTATCGGATTCAGATTCACGGCGTCGGCGACGGCTCGGGCGACAATACCGGCGTCTATGTCGTGCCGCCGCACTGCTATTTCATGATGGGCGACAATCGCCAGAACTCCCTCGACAGCCGGTTCGATCCGCAACTCGAGCCGGGCGATCCCAAGCTCGGCGGCTGCGAATGGGACAGCCGGCTCGACGAGAAGGTCTCCGGCGTGGAGGGGATGGCGCCGCAGGAGGCCGGCGTCGGCTTCGTGCCCGAGGAAAATCTCGTCGGCCGGGCCGAGATCGTGCTGCTGTCGTGGAACAAGGGCGCCTCGATCTTCAAGCCTTGGACCTGGCTGGATCTGCGCCTGGACCGGTTCTTTCACCGGATAAGCTGAACAAACGCTCTGGCGTCGGCGGCCCGCGTTGCAGCGGGCCTCGCCAGACGGTAGGTTCCGCGCCCTGACGCCGGCGCCGCGGATCCCGTGGCGCGGCGGTTTTCTGGAGTTTTCCCCTTGGTCGATTTCGTTGAAGAGGTCGAAGAGCAGCTTCGCGCCGAGCGCTACGCCAATCTGGCGCGCCGCTGGCTGCCCTGGTTCGCCGCGGCGCTCGTCGCCGTCATCGTCGGCTGGCTGGGCGTGGATCTGAAGGTCCGGATCCAAGCACCCGCCAACGACGGCAAAGCGAACGACGCGCTCTGCGAATTC
>CAIQDO010000545.1 GCA_903870555.1 uncultured Caulobacteraceae bacterium | reverse complement strand
GGCGGCCATCCGGCGGCGGCGGCAGTGGCGGTGCGCAACATCGAGATCCTGCAGGAGGAGAAGCTCGCCGAACGCGCCGAGACCATGGGCGCCTATTTGATGGCGGGCTTGAAGGATCGGCTGATGCGGCACGGGATCGCCGGCCAGGTGCGCGGCAAGGGCCTGCTGATCGGCATAGAGCTGGTCGAGGACCGGCAGAGCAAGCGGCAGTTGCCCGGGCCGCTGGTGCAGGGCGTGGTCGATTTCTGCCGCGCCCACGGCGTCATCGTCGGCCGCTCCGGCGGCGGCGCCCGCCACTCCAACACCATCGTCCTGTCGCCGCCGCTAATCATCACCCGCGGCGAATGCGACACCCTGATCGAGGTGCTGGACAAGGCCCTGGCCAACACCACGGAGATCCTGGCGGGTGGCTAGGCTGGAGCCCCGTCACGGCCGGCGCGATGCGGCGCTTTCTAAAATCTTGACAGGTCAAAGGCAAAAGTGGCAAATTCATGATCCTGTTGGTTGCTTCGGGCGCAACCGGAGACGAGAACAAGAAGACCGGAGGCGACATCCGGTGATCGGTCCTGACAAATCCTGGACCCTGGGAGGTTTGTTATGACTTCGCACCCGACGCATCAGCGTCATCACACCCTTTCCGTCGCCAGTCTCGGCTTGGCCGCGCTTTTCACGGCGGCGCTGTCGCTCGCGCCTGACGCGGCCCTAGCCGACGCGGAGAGTTCCAACACACTGTCCTTAACGCTCAGTTTCACGCCCGTTCAGACTAACCTTTTCGGCTACGCCTACACCTCGGCGGGCGCGGGGTCGGTCACCAGCAACCCCGGTGGCGCGAGTCTGACCATCACCGTGCCACAGGATGTGGTGTTTGCGACACCGAACAATTCGGACTCGAAGACTACAGCAACGAGCTTCAAGTTGAATATGGCCAACCTTTCTGGCTCGGGCCCCCCAACTCCCACAGCGGCTCCTTACGATCCGCAGATGTCGGGTACTCTCACCTACGATCTCAACAATTCTCTGATCGACAATCCGGCATTCGATAGCGCGACTTCGTCTTATTTCATCAACGTATTTCTCAACGACGTCATTGTCTATACAGATACTCTGACTTCGGCCAGCCCACAGGATCTGAGCGGCACAACGGCGCCGTTCGCCATCCCCATTAGCCTCCCGGCCAATAGCATCTCCAAGCTGGTGGTTCAGCTTGGACTGTCCGCCGAGGCCTCGTCCTACCAGCCGCCCGCGCCGCCACCTCCCGTGCTCCCGCCGCCGCCCCCGCCGCCAGTCTATCCTCCGGTGCCGGAACCGACGACCTGGGCGCTGATGATTGTCGGCCTGGGACTGGTCGGCGGCGCGGCACGACGGCGACGCGTTATTCAGGCGACGTAGCCGAGGCGACCCGAACGGCCCTGTCGCCAGCGGGCCGTAACTACGGCCTTTTCCCGACTGTAAATCCATGCTCAGCTTTCATGAAACAAGTGGGAGTGAGACATGCATAACGTCACCGTGGGCGAGGATGTCGCCCTGAGCGCCGAGGCCGTCTGGGCGGTGATCGGCGACTTCTCGGGCATCCGCAAATGGGCGACCCTGGTCGAGGCCGAGACCACCGAGGAGACGCCGGAAGGCAAGGTCCGCACCCTGACCATGCCCGGCGGCAGGGTGGTGAAAGAACGACTCGTCGAGTCCGGCGATCATCACTACGCCTACACCCTGCCCCGTCCCGACATGGTCGACTATGTCTCGACGGTCTCGGTAAAGCCGGGCGGCCCGGATGCGTCGCGTATCCAACTGATCGTCCGCTTTGTTCCGAAGGACGAGGGCGCCGTCGGCGAGTTGACTGAACAGCTGACCAAGTTTTGCCGGGGCAATCTGAAGGCCATGAAGCGCGCGCTTGGCCTCGCCTGACATCGCGATGACAAACCCGGATCGAGGTCCGAGCCTGTGGACCAAACTGGCCTATGGGTTTGGGGCCATCGCCCTGGGGGTCAAGGACAACGGCCTCAGCTACTTCCTGCTGTTGTTCTACAGTCAGGTGATCGGCCTGGACGCCCGGCTGGTCAGCCTGGCCCTGACCATCGCCCTGTGCCTGGACGCCTTCATCGACCCGATGATCGGCTACTGGTCCGACAACCTGCGCTCAAAGTGGGGCCGGCGCCACCCGTTCATGTACGCCGCCGCCGTCCCGATCACCTCGGCCTATTTCCTGCTGTGGAACCCGCCGCACGGCCTCACCGGCATGACGCTTTTCTTCTATCTGCTGGGCGTCCTGGCTTTCATCCGCCTGTCGATGAGCTTCTACGAGATTCCCATTAGCGCCCTCGCCCCGGAGCTGACCCGCGATTACGACCAGCGCAGCACGCTGCAGGCGTTCAGCTCCTACTTCGGATGGACCGGCGGCAACGCCATGTCGGTGTTCATGTTCGGGGTGCTGTTTCCGATGTTCGCCACCACGGCGATCCACAACGGCCAGTTCAACCGCGACGCCTACCGGGCCTATGGGATCATCGCCTCGGGCCTGATGCTGGTGTCGATGCTCGTTTCGGCCCTGGGCACCCAGAGCCGGGTGCGCCATCTGCGCGCCGCGCCGCCCAAACGCGTGATGACGCCCAGGACGATCTTCAAGGAGATCTTCGAGACCCTGCGCAACCGCTCGTTCGTCGCCCTGTTCATCTCGGCGATTTTCGGGTCCGTGGCCGCCGGCCTGTCGGCGTCCATGGCCTTCATCTTCTACGCCTATTTCTGGCATTTCAGCAGCCAGCAGAGCAGTCTGATCACCGCCGGCGTGTTCGGCTCGGCGATCATGGGATCGCTGCTGGCGCCCATCGTCAGCCGCACGATCGGCAAGAAACGCGGCGCCATCATCATCGGCCTGATGGCCTTCCTCGGCTCGCCCCTGCCGATCGTGCTGCGGCTACTGCACGTGCTGCCGCCCAACGGACATCCGCTGGTTTTCTGGCTGGTGTTCTTCAACGGCATGCTGGATGTCGGGCTGATCATCTGCTTCCAGATCCTGTCCGGAGCGATGATGGCCGATCTGGTCGAGCAGGCCGAGGTGCGCACCGGCCGCCGCTCGGAGGGCATCTTCTTCGCCGCCTCGGCCTTCATCCGCAAAATCGTCAACGGGGCGGGGGTGATCATCGCCGGGGTGGTGCTGACCGTGGCCGGGCTGAAGACCGGCGTCGACGCCTCCCATGTCTCCGCCGACACGCTGTGGCGGCTGGGCGCGCTCTATGTGCCGACGATCCTTGGCCTGTGGATGGCGATGCTGGCGGTGATGGCCACCTACAGCCTCACCCGCGCCGGCCACGAGGAGAACCTGCGCACCCTGGCGAAGATCCGCCTCGAGGCGGGCGAGCACCAGAGCCACTGATCCCCGTCCCCCCAGAAGCAGGCGCCGTCCGGAAAGACCCCCATGAGCGAAATCGTCACCGAGGACCGAGGCTTCGTCCGGCGGATCATCCTCAACCGGCCCGAGGTGATGAACGCCATCACCGGGCGGATGCTGGGCGAACTGAACGAGGCGCTGAAGGCGGCGGACGACGACCCGGCGGTGCGGGTGGTGATCCTCACCGGCGCCGGCCGCGCCTTCTGCGCCGGCCTGGATCTGAAGCAGGCGGCCGCGGGCGAAGGTATCGGCGGGGCGGGGCTGGCCACGGCGGGGGCGCGCCATCACTCCACCCGCGAGATCTGCACCGTCACCCTGCAGCGGATGGACAAGCCGGTGATCGGGGCAATCAACGGACCGGCCGCCGGCTACGGCCTCGACCTCGCCCTGGGCTGCGACATCCGCCTGATGTCGGACCGGGCCATCCTGATGCCCGGCTTCGCCCGCATGGGCGTGATCCCCGAGAGCGGCGGCACCTGGTACCTGCCGCGGCTGCTGGGCTGGGCCAAGGCCTGCGAGGTGGCGATGATGGGCGACACCCTCGACGCGCACCAGTCGGCCGCCTATGGCTTGGTCAACAAGGCCGTGCCCGCCGCCGAGTTCGAGGCCGAGACCGACCGCTGGGCCGACCGCATCGCCTCCAACGCCCCCCTGGCCATCACCGAGATGAAGCGCCTGTTCCGCCACGGCCTGACCCAGGATTTCGAGAGCCATTCCCACCATGTGCTGATGAGCCTGCTAAACCTGTTCAAGTCCAACGACTTCAAAGAGGGCGTGTCGTCCTTTGCCCAGAAGCGGCCGCCAGTATTCAATGGGGACTGAGGGGTACGGCGCCGCCCGCTCAGAGGATTTCCGCCATGGCCAGATAGGGGCCCCAAAGGTCCTCCATGCCCGGCCGGTCAAGGACCAGTTCGGGGATGTCGAAGCCCTTGTAGACCGGATCGTTCGGATGGCGGGCGCCGCTCTTGCCGGGGACTCCTTCGCCCCCCTGATTCATGATGGCGCGGATGTCCTTCGTCCGGATCAACCGGTCCATGTCGTTGGCGAAGGTGCGCTCCAGAATACGCCATTCCCCATCGCGCTTCTCGAAGATGTCCAGGTATCGGCCCTGGTGCCAGTAGTCGAGGAAGCTGCCGTCCGACTTGCGCAGCCGGTGCACAACCGACCATTGCGACTCGCAGAACGCGCGGTCGCCCTTCAGCTCGATGATGGTGTTGGTGATGGCGTGGACGCTGGCTTCGATCTTCCTGAGGACGGGAATCACATAGTCGCAGAAATCCCAGGCGTTGCCGCCATAGAACAGGTGATCGTCGCGCCCGTCCGGCCAGTAGCAGGCCTTGAAGGCGTCCAGGTCGCAGCGGTCGGCCGCGCGGCAATAGCGATGGATGACCTCCTTGATGGCGTCCTTGTCCCGCAGGGCGCCGACTTCAGCCTCCAGGGCGGCGAGCCGCGCTTCCAGGGTTCCAGCCATGTTGTTTTCCTCTCCTAGGGGTTTCGCGAGGCGATGACGCGGTTGCGCAGGCGACCGATGCCCTCGATTTCCAGTTCGACGACATCGCGGTCAGCCAGCATCCGGCCCTGTTCCAGGCCGCAGCCGCCGCCGACGGTGCCCGAGCCCAGGATTTCGCCGGCATGCAGGGTCTCGCTGATGCTGATGAAGGCGATCAGGTCCTCAAAGCTGTAGGTCATGGTCCGGCTCGATCCCTCGGAGCGGACCTCGCCGTTGACGCGCACAACCATCGCCGCCGCATAGGGATCGAAGTCGTCGGCGGTGACGATACAGGGCCCGATGGCGTTGGCGTTGTCGAAGTCCTTGGACTTGGACGGCCCCAGCGAGCTCCTCATCTCGAAGGCCTGGGTGTCGCGGGCGCTGAAGTCGTTGAAAATCGTGTAGCCGAAGATGTAATCCCGCGCCGAGGCGAGCGGGATGTCGCGCCCGGTCCGTCCGAGCACGCAGCCCATCTCCAGTTCGTAGTCCATCATGCCGGAATAGGCGGGCCAGATGACGTCGGTGTCGGGCCCGGTCACGGCGAAACGGTTGGCCTTGTAGTAGATCGGCCGTTTGGCGAACACTTCCTGCATGCCCAGCTGGCTCGCCGTCGGGGTGGTCGATCCGCTCAGCCGCATGGACGCCTGAATCGAACCGGTCAGATGACCCTCGAAGCACATGCAGTCGCGGATCTGCACGGGCAGCGGCAGTGGCGCGAGAAGGCCGACGCCGTCGGCCAGGGCGTGGACGGCGCCGTCCGCGGGCCGGTCGAGGAGGCGGCGGGCCCGGTCGAGCGCCGCCGGGCCGGCCTCGATCATGGCCTGCATCGAGGCGAAGGCCGCCGCGCCGGCGCCGCCGTTGGATCGATCGGCCGCGGCCAGATCCAACAGACGTTGATCGTCGATCAGGGCCCCCAGGCGCGGCGCGGTCTCCGCGTCCAGGACGAAGGTGACGAGTTTCATGGCGGCTCCGTCAGATCAGTTGAGCGCGTAGCTTATCCGCAGGCCGACAGTCCGCGGCTCGGCCCAGACCTGACGCTGGGCGCTGCCGGTGGAGTTGAGGACCTGGCGGCGATAGCGTTCGTCGGTGAGGTTCCGCCCCCACAGCGCTGCTGTCCAGGCGCCTTGGGTGTAGGCGATGGAGCCGTCGACCAGGCCGAGCGGACTTTCGCTCGATTGCGGGTCGACGGCGTCGTTGTCCGCTTCGAAAAAGATCCTGTCCCTCCAGGTGTAGGCGACCCGGGCGTCGAGGCGCCCAGGGCCGACGGCCACGGTGTAGTTCGGCGCGAGGCTGAACGAATTTTCCGGCGCCCTGGGCATCCGATTGCCGCTGAAATCCTCGCCCGGCGCGAACGGGTATTTGTCGAAACGGGCGTGCAGGTAGGCGTAGGAGAAATCCACGGAGAAGGCGCTGGAGAGGACCGCGCGCCCTTCGGCCTCGACACCATAGATGGTGCTGGCGGCGGCGTTGTTGATGACGATGAAGGCCGTGCCGCCCGGGCCCGGCACGAGGCGCAGCTGCTGCAGATTCTTGTAGTCCATGTAGAAGCCGGCGACGTTCAGCCGCAGGCGATGGTCGAACAGGGTCGATTTGATCCCGGTCTCATAGGCGTAGACGCTCTCCGGATCGGCCACCTGGCTGGCGATGGCCGGAGAGGTGGCGATGAACTGAAAGGCGCCCGACTTGTAGCCGGTGGACCAGGACGCATAGGCCATCACCGCCGGGGTGATCTTGTAGTCGAGGCTGACCGAGGGATCGAATGAGGTCCAGGACCGGTGCTGGGTGGTGACGAACGGGGTGATCACCAACGGCGCGGCGGTGTTGGCGGTGTTGAAGGTGAAGGTCTTCCCGTCGTCGCTGTAGCGCGCGCCGAGCGTCGCCGAGAGCCGGTCGGTGAGCGTGTAGTGCAACTGGCCGAACACCGCGTAGCTGGTGGTGCGACCCTTGACCTGGAAGGTCCAGTCGGTGGCGCCGCCGCCGTAGAGGTTGAGCAGGGAGGCGGGGCCGAAGACGATGCTGTCGGTGCGGTTGTCGGTCTCGTGGCCGTAGTAGGCGCCCAGCAGCCAGGTCACCCGATCGCCGGTGTAGCTGGCCCGGAGTTCCTCGGAGACCTGCGCGGCGTTGTCGGTGACCGGATTGCTGTAGAAAGGCAGCGGAGTGCCGTCGAGGTCGTTGAGCTCGTCGATGGTCAGCTTGCGGGCGGCCGAGATCGAGGTCAAGGCGTAGCGTCCGGCGGTCCATTCCGCGGTCAAGGCGCCGCCATAGGTGGTCTTGTAGAGATGGGCGTTCGCGACGTCGCTGTAGGGATGATAGGGATCGGCCGAAGGCGTCGGCAGGGTGTAGCCCGGCGCGAGCGCCCCCGGGCCCAGGCCCTGGCCGAGTTCGTTGCTGGTCAGCACCAGGGGGGGGCCATTCATATGGGTGTAGTCGCCAGCCAGCTTGACCTTCAGCTGGTCAGTGGGCGTCCAGGTCAACTTGCCGCGCACGCCCCAGGAATCCTCGGAGCCGCCGCGCACGCCGGTGTCGACGCCAGTGGCGAAGCGGGTCGGCTGATAGCCGTCGCGGGAATGGCGCTCGACCGACAGGATGGCGCCGAGCCTGTCGGCCACCACGGGTCCGGAGAGCGTGGCGCCGAGGCTGTAGAGACTGTCGCCGGAAATGGCCGAGGCGCCGTACTCGGCGTAGGCGCGGGCGGTGACGTCCCGGGTCGGCTCCTTGGTGATCACCGACACGGCGCCGCCGATGGTGTTGCGGCCGTAGAGCGTGCCCTGCGGCCCTTTCAGCACCTCGACGCGCTGCACGTCGTCGAGATCGACATCGAGACCGCCAAAGCGGCCCTGGTAGACGCCGTCGATAAACACGCCCACCGACGGGTCGCTGCCACCGTCATAGCTGCGCGTGCCGATCCCGCGGATGTAGATCAGCGGCCGCGACCGGTCGGCCGCCTCGAAATAGACGTTCGGGGCCACCCGGCTGACGTTGCTCAGGTCGGCGTAGCCGGACTTGTTCAGGGCGTCGCCGGTGTAGGCGCTGATCGACATCGGCACCGCCTGCAGCGACTCCGCCCGCTTGCGGGCGGTGACAATGATCTCGCCGACCGTCGGCGCCTCGGCGGCGGCCTGGGTCTGCGCCGCCCAGGTGGCCGCGGGAACGAGCCCCACGCTACAGAGGGCGGTGGCCCCCAGCAGGATCAGGCGGCGAAAGCAACGACGGCTACCCAGACTGGTCATGCGACCCTCCCTTTCCCAGGCCGCTTTCATTTGGCGGTCATTGATGGTACGATCAGAGGTACCAAAGTACCATTTGGAGGTCAACACCTTTGACAAGCGACGCAATGACCGCCTTCAACCGCATGGCCAGGGAGACGCTGAAGCCCGTCTTCAATGCCGACTACGATCCGGCCGCGTTCCGCGCGGCCCGCGCCGCGGCGAGCGTGCTGGAAGACCAGTCGAGTTTCACAGACCTAGCCCACGGTCGGCTGGAGTTCCGTCCCTCCGCCGACCGGCGGCGATTGGTGGCCTATGTGGCGGGGGGTGGATTTTGTTTCGACGCCGACGACAGCCATCGCCGTTTTGTCGACGAGGTCGCCGGCGCCGTGGGCGCGGACGGCTGCCTGATCCGCTATCGCCTGGCGCCGGAACACCCCTTTCCAGCGGCCTTCGATGACGTCGGCGAGGCGATCGGCCGGCTGCTGGACGACCGCGCGGCGCGGGATGTGGTCCTGATCGGCGACTCGGCCGGCGCCGCCCTGATCCTGTCGGCGGTGATGGCGCGGCTTTCGGCCGGCCAGGCCGTGCCGGGCCGGATGGTCTTTCTGTCCGCCCTCACCGACCTGGCGATGACCGGCCGCTCTCATGTGTCCAACGCCGACGCCGATCCCTTGTTCGGACCCCAGGCGATAATCCACAAGGCGTTCCACTATCTTCAGGGCGCCAATCCCACCGATCCCAGGGCCTCGCCCTACTGGGGTTCCCCGGAAGGCCTGTCGCCCTGCCTGTTCCTTGCGGGAAGCACCGAGGTGATGCTCGACGATTCCCGGCGCTTCGCCGCGCGGGCGGCCCAGGCCGGCGTCGACGCGCGGCTATCGGTCTATCCGGAGGCGCCGCACACCTTTCCGCTGATGGGCGATCTGCCGGAAGCGGCGAAAGCGCGCGGCGAGATTGCCGCGTTTCTCAGGGAGGGCTGGGCTGACTGAACAGCCCGTTGAGAAACAGCTCATAGAGTTCCGAAAAGCCGTCGCTGAAGCTGATACCGGCGGTCTCAAGGAAGTCCGGCTCGTTGAGCCGGCCCACCGCGGCCTGAAACACCTCGGCGACCAGGGCGGCATGCAGGCGCCGGAAACGACCCCGCCGCATGCCGTCCTCGACGATGTCGCGCAGCACGCCGGTCCGCTCGCGCTGGTGCGATTCCAGCAAGGCCAAGGCCGGCCGGTAGCTGCGCATGTCCTGAAGAAACCGTCGGCTCGCGGGGCGAGACTGGGTCACGCCTGGATCGAGGTAGGCGACGATGCGCTTTTCCGGATCGTCATGCTCCAGGGCGCCAGCCCAGCCGAGGTGGCGGATGCGATGAAGCCACCGCTCGACAATGAACAGGAACAGCTCCTGCTTGCTGGGGGCCAGTTCATAGAGGGTGCGCTTCGAACACTTCAGGCGCGCCGCGAGTTCGTCGACCGTCACGTCGCGAAACCCCTCTTCGAGAAACAGCGTCTCCAACGCCTCGACCAGGTCGCGCTGGCGCTCGCTGACCAGTCCTGAGCGCTCCGGCCGGGCTGTGGGCATGTCTTCGAAGGTTCCGCCGCTGACGAGATCGATAGCCATACCGCCTGGGCCTCCCTCCGCCAAATCCAAAGGCGCGCACCTTTACAGGTACGAATGTACCTGTATTTGTACCATTCGCACAGCGGCCGCCACGGGATCCGGATGGACGACAACCTCTACAGCCCCACCTCGGCCAGCCTGCTCATCGCGGCCGTGCGCCGACACGGCCACCGGATCGCCTTGACCACCGATGGCCGCGACTATGCCTATGCTGAACTCGACGCGCTATCCGATCGCGTGGCCGGATATCTGCGGGCGCGGGGGCTGGCCCGCGGCGCGCGCATCGCCCTGCACCTGCGCAATGGCGCCGAATATGTGATCAGCGAGTTGGCGATCCTCAAGCTGGCCGCCATCCGCGTGCCGCTGAACGAACTGATGGGGCGGGAGGAATTGGCATGGTGCCTCGCCCATGCCGACACCCAGGCGCTGATCTCGCACGCGTCCCTGCCCCAACCCCTGGGTGGCGAGGACGATCGCCCGGCGCCGCTGAGGATCAGTGTCCCCGATCACGAGACCTGCCGCCCTGGCGAGATTCCCTGGGTCGAGGTGATCGGCGCTCGCGGGTTGGACGCGGTGATCGAGGCCGACCCGTCCGACACCGCGATCCTCGCCTATACCGGCGGCACGACCGGCCATCCCAAGGCCGTGCGCCATACCTACGGCCGCATGGCGTCCAACCTTTTCGCCCACATCGTCTCGGGCGACATCCGTTCGGACGAAGTGATGCTGCTCACGACGCCGCTACCCCACTCCGCCGGCTTCCACATGGCCGGGTGCCTGCTGCAGGGCGGAAAGGTAATCCTGTCGACGCGGTTCGACCCGGTGGAATTCCTGAAGGCGTGCCAGGACCAGGGAGTCACCTGGACGTTCGCCGTGCCCACGATGCTGTACCGGCTGCTGGACGCCATGGCCGAGGACGGCCCCGCCATCCCGACCGTGCGGACCGTCGTCTACGGCGCGGCCCCGATGAGCCGGCCTCGGCTGGAGCAGGCCCTGGCCCGCCTGGGGCCGGTGTTCATCCAGATCTACGGCCAGACGGAATGCCCGAACTTCATCACGACCCTCAGCAAGGACGACCATCTCGATCCCAAACTGCTGACGTCGTGCGGTCGCGCCGTGCCCTTTACCCGGGTCAGGATCGCTCGGACGGATGCTGTCGAAGGCGTTGGAGAGGTGGAGGTCAGCGCACCCTATCTCCTCGCCGAGTATTTCCGAAACCCGGAGGCTACGGCCGCCTCGCTGGACGGCGGGTGGCTGAGAACCGGAGATCTCGGCTACCTCGCCGACGGCTATCTGTTCCTGGTCGACAGGGCCAAGGACATGATCATCACCGGCGGAATGAACGTCTATTGCAGCGAAGTCGAAGCGGTGCTGCGGCGGCATGAGGCCGTGGCCGATGTGGCGGTGGTCGGCCTGCCGGATGCCGACTGGGGAGAAATCGTCACGGCCGTGGTTGTCCCTGGCCAGGCGACCGACCCCGAGACCTTGCGACTGTTCGCCCGCGCGCGCCTCTCGGGCTACAAGGCGCCAAAGCGAGTGGTCCTCGCCGAAGCCCTGCCGCTCACCCCCTACGGCAAGATCGACAAGAAACGCCTCCGGCGTGACCTGGAGGCGCCCGACGACATCGACGCCGGATGGCCGCGCCCTTGACCGCCCGCCCCTATCGCAACCGGTCGCCCGACAGGTCGATCACCACGACCGATCCATAGGCGGGGTGGGCGGCGCAGCCGACGCCCGCGTTGCGCAGCAAGGGGTTGAACAGGTCCGCCCGGTGGCCGGCCCCGGCCACGCCGTCGTCGATGATCAGCTGCGCCGCGACACCGAACTCCGAGTCCTGGCCGAGGGAGATCTCCTCGGCGACCATCATCGACCACACACCCGCCCGTTGCGTCCGGTCTCTCAGCGTCGAGCCGTCGGCGCCGACATGACTGACACGGCTCCGCCGGCCGAGGTCAGCGGCGTGACCGTCGGCGGAGGCGTCCAGGGCGGCCCAGGGGGCCAAGGGCGGCATGGAGCGATGGCTGAGGAGGAAGTCGATGGCCTCGTCGCGGGCCGCCGTGGCCGGCTCGCGCTCCAGACGCCGGGCGAAGGCCGCCGGATCGCCGCGGGCGGCGTTGATCGCGGCCAGAACGGGACCGGCGCAACCGGATTGTCCCGCCTCCAGGCGGGCGTGGGCGATCGACACGGTGGGGCAGGACAGCACGATCAGCAGGCCCGCCAGGAGGCGCTTGCGGTTCATGCCGCAGGCGATAGACCCCGGGCGCGTCGGGATTAGGTCCTAAACCGCGCTGCCGCCCGGCCACTGCGGTGGGCGCTTTTCACGGTGGGAGAGAACGCCTTCCCGTGGTTCGGCCCCGGCGAAGCCGAGGAACTCCAGGGCGAGGGAGGCGTCGAAGGTCGGGCCCATCTGGCGCAGCCAGTTGTTGAGGGAGTGCTTGGTCCAGCGGATGGCGCTCTGGGCGCCGTCGGCCAGTCGCCCGGCCAATTCCCCAGCCTTGGCGTCCAGATCGGCATCGTCCACCGCCAGGCTGATCAGGCCGATATTGGCAGCTTCCTCGCCCAGCAGCTGGTCGCAAAGGAGCAGGTAGTATTTGGCCCGGGCCATGCCCACCAGCAGCGGCCAAATGATCGCCGCGTGGTCACCCGCCGCCACGCCCAGGCGGGTGTGGCCGTCGATGATCCGGCAGTCCTTGGAGGCAATGGAGATGTCGGCCAGCAGACCCGTGACCAGCCCCGCGCCCACGGCCACGCCACGCATCGCGCTGACCACCGGCTTGTTGCAGTTGATCAGGTTGTAGACGATCGCCCGCGCCTCCTTCCAGCCGCGCGCCCGGGCCTCGGGATCGTTCATCAGGTCCTCGACCATCGAAAAATCGCCGCCGGCCGAGAACACCTTGTCGTTGCCAGTGATGATGGCGGCGTTGATGTCAGGGTCGGCGTCGATGTCGTTCCAGATCTCGGCCAGTTCACCGTGCATCTGGTGATCGGCGGTGTTCATCCGGCCGTTGTCGAGCCGGATGCGCAGCACCTTGGGATGCGGGCGATCGAAGGTCAGGCGCTGGTATTTGGCGTAGCGGTCGGGCTGGGACATCGGGGCCTCTGGGCACTCGGCAAGGCATCCTTTTGGACCAGACGCGCCGGCTCGCCAAGGAAGCGGAGGGCGGTCAGTCCGTGAGCGCCGCGGCGACCCTCGCCCGCAGGGCCGGCGCCACATCCCGTTCGAACCACGGATTGCGCTGCATCCAGCCGCCGCTGCGCCAGGAGGGATGGGGCAGCGGAAAGTATCGCGGGCCGAAAAGGGTGAAGTCGCGGACCGTTTCGGTCAGGGTGTGCCGCTTCGGCCGTTGCAGGTAATGTTGCTGCGCGTAGCCGCCGACCAGCAAGGTCAGACGAACGGCAGAGAGACGGGCCAGGATCCGCTCATGCCAGAGCGGCGCGCATTCGGGGCGCGGCGGCAGATCCCCGCTCGCGCCGGTCCCGGGGTAGCAGAAGCCCATCGGAACCAGCGCCACCTTTGCCGCATCATAGAAGGTGGCCGAATCGAGCCCGGTCCACTCCCGCAACCGCTCCCCGCTGGGGTCGTCCCAGGGCACGCCGCTGGCGTGAACCCGGGTTCCAGGCGCCTGGCCGATGATGACGATCCGCGACGGGGCCGCGAACTGGACGATCGGTCGAGGTCCCAGCGCCAGGTCGTCCGCGCAAACCCGGCAACCGCGGATGTCGCGCAGCAGGGCGTTGGTCGAATCGGCGACAGGATCCATGACGTCCTTAGCGCTTCGCGCCCGCGTCGACAGTGCGGGCGCGCTGATGTCTCGCGCCTCGAACCGGCTCGGCGGGAGGCGAGACGCTCGCGAGATAGGCGATGATATCGGCCCGTTTCGCCGGATCGGCAACGGACAGATACATCTTGGCCCCCGGCGCCAGAGCCTGGGGCCCCTGCAACCATTGGTCGAGCCGGGCGGTCGTCCAGAGGCCGCCGAGCCGGCGAACCGCTGGCGAGTAGTCATAGCCGGCCACGGAGCCTGGACGGCGGCCGACGACACCGCGGTGCATCGGCCCGATCCTGTTGGCGTCGACCGAATGGCAGCCGCCACATGTACCCTCATACTGCGCCTTGCCCGCGACGGGGTCCCCCGCCGCTTGCGCGGCGAGGGCTCCGGCCACGACGGCGAGGCCCGCAGGGAAGGCGAGGACGAGCCGGTGAATCCGTGTCGTGGCCAATGTCACGCCTCAGCCGAAGATGAAGGCCGGTGTCGGCGCCGCGTTGCCGAGCGCGTTGTTCAGGATCGCCCAATGGACGGCCTCGTCGGTGGAGATCTGGGCGAACAGATGCGCCAGGCCATGATCCTGCAAGGCGGCGATCTGGCCGACATAGGCGTTGGTCGCGCCCATCTCGAGCTTCGTCGCCAGGATCACGACATCGCCCTGGGTCTTGAGCGCGCCAAGATTGAGTTCAGCCGTGTACTGAGCATCGGTCTTGGGTTCCACTGGCGCGCCGCCCGCCTTGCGGATCAGGTTGGCGAGCGCGTCGCGGTGGCCCTTGTGGTGGCCGAGGAACACCAGCGCGATCTTGAGGACGTCGGGGGTCAGCAGGCCGCTGCCGCCGGCAATCGTATAGGCGGCGATGCCTTCGTGCTCGAGCGCCAAGGCGCCCTGCAGCACACCGACGTCGCCCTTGGCGTCGGCCATCTTCGGCTTGGCCTTGCCGGCGGCGAGCGCCGGGGCGGAGGCGACGGCGAGCATGCCGAACCCGCCGACGGCGAGGCCCGCGGTCTGCAGGAACTTGCGGCGGGCCGACGTGTCGGCCGGTTGCGCGTCGTTTTCAGTCGTGGTCATGGCTGTTTCCTTGTTCGAGATGGACGCGATGCGCTCATCGAGACGCGCGTCGCCGGAATTGGACTTGGGCGTCTGAACAGCTGCCCGGCCCATTGGACGCGTGGCCACGCGCCGGACAACGACCCGGCCGAGGTTTGGAATGCCCGGCAAAGTCGTTGGGATGATCGGCAATCAAGCCGTGCCGAATGGCCAGGCGGGACGGCCGTCGCCGTCCGTCCCGCCCGCATTCGCGGGGATCTAGAGCTCGGCCACGGCCGTGCCGCTGATCGTGGGCCAGGTGCGATCTGCCTTGGCGACGGCGCCCGACAGGTCGGCGAGGAAGGCCTGATGGATTTCGCCGTTCAGGTTCAGGTGGAGCCGCCCGTCGACGATCTTGAAGATCTGCGGGTCGCCGTCGAACTTCTTGCCGACCGAAACGCCATAGGCGCAGAAGCCGCCGAAGCTCGGCAGGTAGCGCGCCGGGTCGGCCTTGAAGGCTGCGGCGTTGGATTCGCTGGCGAAGTAGTAGGTGGCGCCGGCTTCGACGACGGAGAATTCCGCCTTGCCGGGGCGAGGTTCGACGCCGGCCGCGTAGGTGGTGACGTCAAAGCCGCGCAAGGCGAGAGGAAAGCCCGTGGCGACGAGGCCCGTGGACAGGTTGAGGGTGCTGTTCATGTTGATGTTCCTTTGGGTTGCAAGCGACGTCCTGGTCCGACCACCGGATCCAAGATCGTGAAGCGGAGTTAGGCCCACCAGGACGATCCGTATATAACTCCTCACGAATAGCGGACATAAGGCGATTTTCTTGGGACGTAGTGCATCATATGTCGATATTCGTGGCGTCCACCGGGCGTTTCGGCTAGGCTTCGGCCATGACCGATGTGCTCAGCGACGTCCTCGACACCGTGGCCCTCAAGGGGGCGATCTACTTCCGCACGGACTTCCATCCGGAATTCGGCATAGCGGTGCCCGCCTACGGCCGGGCGGCCCGGTTCCATCTGGTGGTCCAGGGGTCCTGCTTCGTCACCCTGGAGTCGGGACATCAGGTGCGGCTGCAGGCAGGCGATCTGGCGCTGGTGCCCAACGGCGCCGCACACCTGTTGTCCAGCAGCGACACCGCGCCCGCCTCGCCCCTCGCCGACGTCATGAGCCAGGCGGGCTTCACCGGCTCAGGCCCCTTCGTTGTCGGCGCCGGACCCGACGGAGCGTCATGCCAGATGGTCTGCGGCCACTTCACCTTTGCCGACGGCGCCGACCATCCCTTGTTGCGGTCAATCCCCGACATCCTCCACATCACGGCCGCCGACCGGGCCAGCCGGCCGATGTTCGACGACGTGCTTCGTTTGCTGGTTCGACGGATGTTTGATGGGGAGCCCGGCGCCGCCGCCACGGTCGGACGGTTGTCCGAGGTCCTGTTCATCGAAGCGATGCGGGCCGGCATCGCCCAGGCCCCTGACATTGGTCGGCTGATGTCAGCCGTCTCCGATCCCCAGATCGGCAAGGCTCTCACTCTGATCCATGCCGATGTCGCCGCGCCCTGGACCGTCGAGCGCCTCGCCGCCGCGGTCGGCATGTCGCGGAGCCGCTTCGCAGAGCGGTTCAGTCATCTGGTCGCCTGTGGCCCGATGGCCTACATCGCCGAATGGCGTTTGCAGCGGGCGCTCAATGCGCTGGCCGGGGCGTCGAGCCCGATCAAGACCGTGGCCCATAACGTCGGTTACAAATCGGCCGCCGCCTTCACGCGCGCGTTCACCGAGCGGTTCGGCCGCTCGCCAAAGGAAAGTCGCCGCCCTGCGTAGGGCTGTCAGGATCTAATCCTGCCCGAGCCGCGCCAACGACGCCTTCAGGCGCGGCCCGGCGAAGTCGAGGAAGGCGCGCAGCTTGAGCGGCAACAGGGAGTGGCCGGCGTAGACGAGGTGGGCCGGCATCGGCTCGGGTTCGAAGGGTCGCAGGATCAGGCGCAGGGTTCCGGCGGCGACGGCGGCCGTGACCTGATAGGAGAGCACCCGGGTCACGCCGGCCCCCCGCACCGCCGCCGCGATGGCCGCGTCAGCGGAATTGACGGCGAACCTCGGTCGCACCGCCAGCGAACGCGCATCGCGTCCTCGTCCGAAGCTCCACTGGTTCGTCGAATAGACGCCTTCGAACATGATGCAGTCGTGAGCCTCCAGCGCCTCGGGCGTCTCCGGCGCGCCGCGCGCCGCCAGATAGTCCGGGCTCGCGCAGGTCACCCAGCCGACGGCGCCCAGACGGGTGACCACCATGCTGCTGTCGGGAAGCCTGCCGATCCGGGCCGCCACGTCGATGTGGTCGTCGACCAGATTGACCATATGGTCGGCCAGAACCAGTCGCGCATTGATCTCCGGATAGGCGCGCAGGAAGTCCAGCAACACCGGCTCGACGTGCATCCGCCCAAAGCAGATCGGCGCTGTGATCGTCAGATGGCCTCGAGGCGCGCCGTACTCGCCGGACGCCGCCCGCTCGGCCTCCTCGATCTCGTCGAGAATCCGGCGACAGGCCCCGACGTAGGCCCGGCCGGCCTCGGTGAGATCCAGTCCCCGCCGCGTCCGCACCACCAGCTGCGTGCGCAGGTGCGCCTCCAGATCGGCGACCTTGCGGCTGACGGTGGCCAGCGGCGCCCCAAGCGTCCGGGACGCGGCCGACAGGCTGCCGCCGTCGACCGCCGCCAGCAGGGTCTTCATCGAGTCGAGCCGGTCCATCTAGATTTCCATTAAATGGAAGGAAGGTTCCAGAAACTACCGGATACCGAGCCAAAACGGAAACCTCTAAATCCCCGTCACCGGCCGACGCGGCCTCGACACGCCAAAGGAACCCACACCATGTCCCGCATCCCCACCCCCGCCACCATCGCCGACGCCCCCGAGAAATCCCGCCCGCTGCTCGAAGCCGTGGCCAAGCAGATGGGCAGCGTGCCGAACCTGTTCCGACTGGTCTCGACCAGCCCGCACGCCCTCGAAGGCTATCTCGGCATGTCCGGCGCGCTAGGCAAGGGCGCCCTGCCGGCGGCCACCCGCGAGCGGATCGCCATCGCCATCGCCGAAGTCAACGGCTGCGACTATTGCCTGTCGGCTCACGCCTATCTCGGCAAGACCTTCGCCAAGCTCGACGACGCCGAAATCACCGCCAACCGCAACGGCGCCTCCAACGATCCCAAGGCCGACGCGGCCGTGCGCTTCGCCGCCAACGTCGCTCGTCTGCGCGGCCACGTGTCCGACGCCGACCTCTCGACGGTCAGGGCGGCCGGCTACACCGACGCCCAAGTCATCGAGATCGTCCAGCACGTCGCCCTGAACACCTGGACCAACTACGTCAACGAAGTCTTCAAGACGGTCGTCGATTTCCCCGTCGTCGGCGCCCGCAAAGCCGCCTGAACCTCAATAGGCGCACTGAAAACCCGGGCGCCGGCTGTCCAATGAGGCCGGCGCCCACCCTTCTCCCGAACAACAGGACTGCCGTTCATGGCTCTCAAATCCAGACTCCTGGCGGCCGTCTTCCACGCCGCCATCTTCTCGGCCAATCTCGTCCTGGCCGCCGCGGCGTTTGCGGCAACGCCGGCGGTGAGGACAGCCGCAGTCGTCTCGACCACCGAAGTCTCTCCGACACGTGTCCGTGACGGTGCGGTGGTGGTCTACAGCCGTAGAATCGACAACCGCGAAGCCGGCGACATCCGCCTCTGATTTCCGAACCCCGCCCCGGGCGCTGCGCCCAGGGGCCGTCATCCGCCGCATTTCACAAGGAGAACACTTATGTCCAAGCTTCTCTACATCAAGGCCTCGCCCCGCCTGGCCGCCTCGCGCTCCATCGCCGTCGCCGACGCCTATCTGGCGGCGCTGAAGACCAAACATCCGGACCTCGTTGTCGACGAGATCGACCTGTGGGACGCCGGCCTTCCCGAATTCGACGGCGACCGCGTCACCGCCAAGCTGACGGTGTTCGGCGGCGGGGTGAACGAAGGCGCCCAGGCCACGCTGTGGGACGAGATCGCCGCCATCGCCGGCCGCTTCACCGCAGCCGACCACTATCTGTTCGCGATCCCGATGTGGAACGGCGGCATCCCCTACAAGCTGAAGCACTACATCGACGTCATCCATCAACCGGGCCTGACCTTCGGCTTCGATCCGGCCACGGGCTATTTCGGCCTGTTGGCAGGCAAGAAGGCGACGATCGTCTATACCAGCGGCGCCTATTCCACCGCCTTCCCGTCGCCGGCGTTCGGCGTCGACCATCAGTCGACCTACATGTCGGCGTGGCTCGCCCAGGCGGGGGTCACCGATGTCGAGGACATCCGATATCAACCGACCATCCTGACTGCGGACAGCGACGGCGATTTTGCCCGGGCCAAGGCCAACGCCGCCAGCCGGGCGGCGTAGTCGGGCGATGAGCAGGACGTGGAGGCGATGATGACCCATCCAACGAGCGACGTCGCCTTCACGCCGACGGTGAAGGCCCTGCAGGCGGCCCGAGGTTCGCGGGCCGCCTATGCCGAAATGGAGGCGCGCGGCGGCTTTCGCACCGCCATCGACGAGGATCTCGCCACGTTCGTGGCGGAGGTCGACACCGCCTATCTCGCCACGGCCAATGCGCAGGGCCAGCCCTACGCCCAGCATCGCGGCGGGCCGAAGGGCTTCCTGCGCGTCATCGACGACCACACCCTGGGGTTCGTCGATTTCGCCGGCAATCGGCAATTTGTCACCACCGGCAATCTGGCCGACAACGATAAGGCGTTCCTGTTTCTGATGGACTACGCCCACCGCCGACGCATCAAGCTGTGGGGACGCGCCCGTGTCGTCACCGGCGACGACGCCTTGACCGCCTCCCTGATGCCGCAGGGGTATCGCGCCCGGCCCGAGCAGGTCGTGCTGTTCGAGGTCGAGGCGTGGGACGTCAATTGCCCGCAGCACATCCCGCAGAAACTCGACGCCGCCGATGTCGGCGGCGCGGTCAGCCATCTGCAGGCGCGCATTGCCGAGCTTGAGGCGGAGACCGCGCGGCTCAAGACCCAGATCGCCTCCGGAGATCCCAGATGAGCCGCCCGCCGCTGCCGCCGTTTACCGACTTTACCGCCGCCGAGAAGGCGCGCCTGGCCGAGGACGCCTGGAACAGCCGCGACGCAGCGCGGGTCGCCCAGGCCTACACCCCAGACAGCCGCTGGCGAAATCGCGCCGAGTTTCTGACCGGCCGCCTGGCGATCGAGGCCTTCCTGGCCCGCAAGTGGTCCCGCGAGCTCGACTACCGCCTGATCAAGGAGGTCTGGGCCCACGCGGGAAACCGCATCGCCGTGCGCTTCGCCTATGAATATCGCGACGACAGCGGCTCCTGGTTCCGCGCCTATGGCAATGAGAACTGGCAGTTCGATGACGAAGGCCTGATGGCGCGACGGATCGCCAGCATCGATGAGCACCCGATCGCGGCCGCGGACCGCAGGTTCCACTGGCTGCTCGGCCGCCGCCCCGACGACCATCCGGGATTGAGCGACCTGGGGCTCTAGGCAGACGTGTGGACCATCCCCAGCGCGCCCGTCTCTCCGGTCCCGGCAGGCTGTCGCCGATAGATCAGCGCCTCGGCCACATGGACACGACGCACGGGTCCGCCGCCCTCGAGGTCGGCGATGGTGCGGGCCAGGCGCAGGGTGCGGGTCCAGCCGCGGGCCGTGAGGGTGCGGGATTCGGCGGCCCGGGCCATCAGGGCGCGGGCCGGGGCGTCCAGGGCGGCGATGGTCTCCAGCCAGTCGCCATCGGCCCGGGCGTTCAGCGGGCTGGCGCCCTCGCCCGCCGCCTCAGCCCGACGGGTCTGGATGTCGCGGGCGGCTGCGACCCTCGCGGCGACTTCGGCCGTGCCTTCGGAGGGCGGCGGCAGGGCCAAGTCCGCGGCGGTGACGGGCGGGACCTCGACGGTCAGGTCGATGCGGTCGAGCAGCGGGCCGGACACGCGGCCCTGGTAGGCCTGCTGGCAGCGCGGCGCCTTGCCGCAGGAGCCGCGGCCCAGGCCGCCGACGCCGCAGCGGCAGGGATTCATCGCCGCCACCAGCTGCACCCGGGCCGGATAGCGGACATGGGCGTTGGCCCGGGCGACGATCACCTCGCCGGTCTCCAGCGGCTGACGCAGGGAATCCAGGGCCTGGGCGCTGAATTCAGGCAGTTCGTCGAGGAACAACACGCCGTTGTGCGCCAGGGACACCTCACCCGGCCGCACCTTCAGGCCGCCGCCGGTCAGGGCCGCCATGCTGGCCGAATGATGCGGGCGGCGGAACGGCCGGGCCCGGGTCAGGGCGCCCTTGGCGATCAGGCCGGCGACGGAGTGGACCAGGGAGGTCTCCAGCAGTTCCGGCGCGGTCAGGGGCGGCAGCAGGCCCGGCAGGCGCTGGGCCAGCATCGATTTTCCCGAGCCCGGCGGACCGACGTACAAGAGGTTGTGCCCGCCCGCGGCGGCAATCTCCAGGGCGCGCTTGGCGTTCTCCTGGCCCTTGACGTCCCTCAGATCCGGACCCCGGCCGGGGTCGATCATCGGCCCGGGACTCGGCGGCGACAGCACCTGTGACCCGCGGAAATGGTTGACCAGGGCAATCAGCGAACGCGGGGCCAGGATCGCCGTCTCCCCCGCCCAGGCCGCCTCTGGTCCACAGGCCTCCGGACAGATCAGCCCCAGGCCTAGGGCGCCGGCGGCCATGGCGGCCGGCAGAGCGCCGGCCACCGGGGCCAGCTCGCCGTTGAGGTTGAGCTCGCCGATCGCCGCCCAGCCGTCGAGGGCGTCCTGCGGGATGATCCCCATCGCCCCCATCAGGGCCAGGGCGATCGGCAGGTCGTAGTGGGCGCCCTCCTTGGGCATGTCGGCCGGGGCGAGATTGGCCACCACCCGGCCGGAGGGCAGGGCCAGCCCCAGGCCGGCGAAAGCCGCCCGGACCCGCTCCCGCGCCTCGCCGACCGCCTTGTCGGCCAGGCCGACGAGCACGAAGGCCGTGGGGCCCGAGACCTTCTGGACCTCGACCTCGACCCGCCGGGCCTCGACTCCCTCGAACGCCACCGAAACCACGCGCGCCGCCATCGGCCGCCTCCTCGCCTGAGAAGTTATCCACAGACCCGATCACCTTCTCGGGCCGGACAGGGAACAGACGAGGAACTAACTGTGAATTTGTGTCAAGTCAATGACAGTCTGCAAAGAACAAACGGGGATGATCACCCTCGCCGGATCGCCTCGATCCCGTCCCACATCGCCGCCGCCGCGTCGGCGCCGCCGAACCGTTTCAACTGTTGCGCACCTGTGGGCGAGGTGACGTTGATCTCGGTCAGGAAGTCGCCGATCACGTCGATACCGACGAACAGCAGGCCCCGACGGCGAAGTTCCGGGCCGATGATCCGGCAGATCTCGCGATCGCGTTCTGTCAAGTCGACGGCCGCCGCGCGGCCGCCCCTTGCGAGGTTGGAGCGAACCTGCCCGTCGGCGGGAATGCGGTTGATCGCCCCGACCGGCTCACCGCCAACCAGCAGAACCCGCTTGTCGCCCTTGGACACCGCCGGTACGAACTTCTGGGCGATCACCTGCTCGCGGCTGATCATGGCGTGCAGTTCGAGGAGGGCGTCGAGATTGGGGTCGTCGGCCTTGAGCCGCACCACGCCGGAGCCGCCGCCGCCGTAGAGCGGCTTAAGCACCATGTCGCCGTGGCGGGCGCGAAAGTCGTCGATGGCCTCCGGATCGCTGGTGATCAGGGTCGGCGGCTGCAGGCCGGGAAAGCCGGTGACGAACAGCTTCTCGGGCGCGTTGCGCACCTCGGCGGGATTGTTGACCACCAGGGTGGCCGGATGGATCGTCTCCAGGAAATGGGTGGCGGTGATGTAGGCCATGTCGAAGGGCGGATCCTGGCGCATCAGCACCACGTCCATGGTCGCCAGCTTCACCACTTCCCACGGACCGAGGGTGACGTGGTCGCCCTTGACGTCGCGCAGCACCGCCGACCGCCCGCGGGCGAGTACGACGCCGTCCTCCAGCGACAGCTTGTCGGGCGTGTAGATCCACAGGCTGTGCCCCCGCGCCTGGGCCTCCATCATCATCAGGAACGAGGTGTCGGTGTCGATGTTGATCCCCTCGACGGGATCCATCTGGACGGCGACCTTCAGCGACATGGGCGATCCTTCATCGGGTGGAGCCGATCCTTAGCTGTCGGCCTCGCGCAGGGCCAGGGCCCGGGCATAGAGGTCGCGTCGAGACAGGCCGAGCGCCTTGGCCACCTCCGAGGCGGCGCGGGCCGGACCGACCCGCGCCACGGCCTCCATCAACGCCCGGTCGGCGTCCTCGGCGCTGGCGGCCTCGTCATTGCCCGGCCCCACCAGCACGACGATCTCGCCACGCGGCGCGTCCAGACGAGGGTCGACGGCCAGGTCGGCGAGCGACCCGCGCACCACCGTCTCGTGAAGTTTGGTCAGCTCCCGGGCCACGGCGCCCTGACGATCGCCGAACACGGCCGCCATGTCCTCAAGGCTCGCCCGCAGCCGCGGACCGCCCTCGTAGAAAATCAGGGTGGCGCGCACCGGCGCCAGCTCCTCGAACAGGGCCCGCCGTCCGGCGGATTTCGACGGCGGAAAGCCGGCGAACAGGAAGCGGTCGGTGGGCAGGCCGGCGACGGTCAGGGCCGCGAGGGCCGCCGACGGGCCCGGCGCGGGGAAGACCGCCAGGCCCAGGTCCAGCGCCTCGCGCACCAGCCGCCAGCCGGGATCGGACACCAGCGGCGTGCCGGCGTCGGAGATCAGCGCCAGCTTGCCGCCGGCCGCCAGGGCGGCCAGGGCCTTGGGCCGCACGCGCTCGGCGGCGTGCTCGTCATAGCGCTCCAGCCGGTTCTTCAACCCGTGGGCGGCCAGCAGCTTGCCGCCGATGCGGGTGTCCTCGCACAGCACCAGATCGACCCCCGCCAGGATGTCGAGCGCCCGGAGGGTGATGTCGCGCAGGTTGCCGATCGGCGTGGCCACCAGATAGAGGCCCGGAACGATGACGTTGGGCTGGGTCTTGTCGATGCGGGCGGCGTCCATCGCCGCAACCTAGCCCGGCCGTGAGCCGAAGGCGAATGCCCTTGGCGGACGGTCGTGGCGGGCGGTCAGGCCTCCGCCGCCAGCTCGGCAATCACCCGGTCGAGGACGGGGCGGCCTTGCGGGGTGGCGATCAGGCGGTGGTCCCGGCGAGAGACCAATGTGTCCAGGGCCGTCAGGCGAGCGTCGGAAATGGCCAGAGCCGCCAGATCGGCCAGGGCCACGCCCTCGACCGTGCGCAGGCCCATCAGCAGCCGCTCGATCGCCACCTCTCGGCGGTCCAGCCGCTCCCGCGCCGAGCCCGTCCCCGTCGTCCGCACCCGTTCGACATAGGCCTCGATCCCGTCGTCGGCGACGGTGGCGAAGCGCGCGCCGTCCAGGGTCACGCGGCCATGGGCGCCGGGGCCGGCGCCGACATAGTCGTGGCCCCGCCAGTAGATCAGGTTGTGCCGCGACCGCGCCGCCACGCCGCGCGCGTGATTGGACACCTCATAGGCCTCGAAACCGGCGGCTTCGAGCACGGCCTCGGTGGTCTCGTAGAAGTCGGCGGCCTTGTCGGGTCCGACCGGGACCAGGGTTCCGCGCTGGACCCGGCGGTGGAAGGCGACGCCCGGCTCGATGGTCAGTTGATAGGGCGAGACGTGCTCGGGACCCATCGCCGCCACGGCCGCCAGCTGCGCGGCCCAGGCGGCCAGATCCTGGCCCGGCAGGGCGTAGATCAGGTCAATCGACAGCCGGGGAAAGGCGCCGGCGGCGATGGCGATCGCCCTGCGCGCCGAGGCGGCATCGTGGTTGCGGCCGAGAAAGGCCAGGGCGTCATCGTCGAGCGACTGCACCCCGAGCGACAGCCGGTTGACGCCAGCCTGGGCCAAAGCGACGAAGCGCGCCGCCTCGGCGTCGGTGGGATTGGCTTCCAGCGACACCTCGATATCGGCGTCGGCGGTCCACAGCGCTTTCGCCGCCGCGATCACCCGGGCGACGTCTGACGGATCCATCAGCGACGGGGTGCCGCCGCCGAAGAAGATCGACGTCAGCCGACGGGAACCGGTCAGAGCGGCGTGGGCGGCCATGTCCGCCAGGATCGCGTCGACCAGCGCCGCCTTCTGGGCGGACCGGCCGCGGTCGCGCACGACGTTGAAGTCGCAGTAGGGGCAAATGCGCGCGCAATAGGGCCAGTGAACGTAGAGGCCCAATGGGACGTCGATCGCCGACGCCGCGCCTGACGTCAAAACAACGCCGCTTTCAGGGCTGCGAAAGCCCGGGCGCGGTGGCTGATCGCGTCCTTGGCCCCCGGATCCATCTCGCCGAAGGTCAGGGCGCCGCCCTCGGGAATGAAGATCGGGTCGTAGCCGAAGCCCCGGCCGCCCCGACGCGGGAAGGTCAGGGCGCCGTCGATGCGGCCCTCCACGGCCACGACCGGCCCGTTCGGCCAGGCCACCGCCAGGGCGCAGACGAACCACGCCGAGACATCGTCGCTCTCGGTGTCGGCCAGCCGCGACTCCACCAGGTCAATGGCGTGGCCGAAATCCTTGGTCGGCCCGGCCCAACGGGCGGAGTGGATCCCCGGCTGTCCGCCGAGGGCGGCGACGCACAGCCCCGAATCATCGGCCAGGGCGATCAGGCCGGAGGCGTCGGCCGCGGCGCGGGCCTTGACGATGGCGTTGCCGACGAAGGTGCTCTCCGGTTCCTCCGGTTCGCGAAGGCCCAGTTCGGCGGCGGAAACCACGTCGAAACGTCCCTCCAGCAGGGCGGCCAGCTCGCGCGCCTTGCCGGGATTGTGGGTGGCGGCGACCAGGCGCGTT
Organism: uncultured Caulobacteraceae bacterium; assembly: GCA_903870555.1. Taxonomy (GTDB): domain Bacteria; phylum Pseudomonadota; class Alphaproteobacteria; order Caulobacterales; family Caulobacteraceae; genus Acaudatibacter; species Acaudatibacter boreus. The sequence goes on along the minus strand of CAIQDO010000545.1, from coordinate 963 downwards.
CCGGGATCGAGAAAAAGGCTCATGGCCGACTCCTAGCCCCTGGGGCGCCGAAGGCCAACCATGCTGCATTGCAAAAAGTTAACGTTGATAAACGATATGTAATTTGATTGAAAAACGATGCGGACCTATCAACCGCCTCACAGGGACGGCGTTGGGCCGGCCCAGAGGGCGGAAAAAGCCGCCCCTCTCTACCGCACTGCACAATAGGAACATCCCATGACCGCCACCCGCGCCGTCCGCGTTTTCGACAAGATCGCCCTTCGTCTGTTCAACAGCCTGGTCCTCGCCGGCCTTGGCGGCGTCGCCTTCGCCACCATCCTTCAGTCGATCCAGGCCTGATCGCGCGCCAGAAACGCAGTGGCCCTTTGACAGGGGCCGCAAATCGATAATCTGAGGCGTGGCGAACGGTTCGCCAGCTCGACAGGAGGAAGGATGCGCGCCCTGGGACCCGGCTCGGTATCGAGCTTCCTGAAGGTGATCCTGGACGTGGTCCGCTGGGTGCTGATCATCTCGGCCGGCGCGGTCTCTGTGTCGATCGTCGCGGTGCTGCTGCTCAGCTTCAAACCCGACCTGCTCGGCGAGGTGATCAACCTTGGCGACCTGCATATCAAGGGCCCTTGGATCGGCCCCCTCGCCGCCGGCACGTTGCTGGCGGGTGATCTCTACATCGCCGGCGCCCTGGTGATCGTCGGGAGGCTGCGCCGGATCTTCCAGACCCTGATCGCCGGCGACCCGTTCCACCCCGACAATGTCAGGCGGCTGAGAGTGATCGGCGCCGCCCTGGCCGGGCTGGAGCTGGGGCGCTACGCCTTCGCGGTGATCGCCCAGATCGTCGTCCACAGCCTTGGCCTGGCGAAGGTCGACCTGGGCGGCCAGATCAATCTCAACACCTGGTTCTCGGTTCTGGTGATCGTTGTCCTCGCCGAGGTGTTCCGTGAGGGCGCGCGTCTGCGCGGCGAAGCG
>CAIQDO010000544.1 GCA_903870555.1 uncultured Caulobacteraceae bacterium | reverse complement strand
CGGCCTTGTCGCGACGACGCGGAGCCCGGGGAGACAGCAGCCATGGACGAAAAACTCGAGCTCGAGGCCTTCCGCGCCGACGCCCGCGCGTGGCTGGAGGGGGAACTTCCCCGTATCGCTCCGCGGCCGTTCCGCCGAGATGATGAGCCGGTACGACGGCGGCGTGTTCGACGACGACATGCAGGCCTGGAAGAGCCGGATGGGCGCCCGGGGCTGGGGCACGCCGACCTGGCCGTCGCGATACGGCGGCGGTGGTCTTTCCTCGGCTCAGGCCCGCGTGCTGCAGCAGGAAATGGCCAAGGTCGGCGCCTTCAACCCTCTGGTCCACGGCATGGGCGTGACGATGATCGGCCCAACGCTGCTCGACTATGGAACCGAGGCGCAGAAAGCCCAGCATCTGCCGCCGATCATCCGCGGCGAAGTGCGCTGGTGCGTCGGCTATTCCGAGCCGGGCGCTGGCTCCGACCTCGCCTCGCTGCAGACCAAGGCCGTCGACGCCGGGGATCATTGGGTGATCAACGGCCAGAAGGTGTGGACCAGCGGCGCCCAGTGGGGCGACTGGTCGGGCACGCTCGTGCGCACCGACCCGACGGCGAAGAAGCATGAGGGCATCAGCTTCCTGCTGGTCGACATGCGCCAGCCGGGCGTCGAGACTCGGCCGATCAAGCTGATCGCCGGCGCCTCGCCATTCTGCGAAACGTTCTTCACCGATGCGACGGCCCCCAAGGACGCCCTGCTGGGCGAACTCAACAAGGGCTGGAGCGTGGGCAAACGCCTGCTGCAGCACGAGCGCGCCAGCCAGACCGGCGCCCCGAGCGGCGCGCGGGCCACGCCCTTGCAGGATATCGCCAAACGCTACCTGGACGTCGAGCCCGACGGCCGCCTGGCGGACCCGGAAATCCGCTCGCGCCTGACCGGCCACCTGATGGACGCCAAGGCCCACGGCCTGACGCTGGCGCGGGTTGTCGCCGAATCGAAGGGGGCCAACGGCGCCACCAATGGCGCCTCGGTGCTGAAGAACTCGGCCACCAACGTCGCCCAGACCCGGGCGGAGCTGACGCTGGAGATCATGGGCTCGCAGGGACTCGGCTGGGAGGGCGACGCCTTCGCCCAGGAGGAACTGGAGACGGTGCGCGGCTGGCTGTTCGGCAAGGCCATGTCGATCTACGGCGGCTCGACCGAGATCCAGAACAACATCATCTCCAAGCGCATCCTCGGCCTGCCGGACACCACTCAGTCGACCTGAGCCTTCGCGCGCGGCGGTGAGGGAGGACGCCTTGACCGACACTGACACCGTTCCGGCGCATGTGCCGCGCGACCTGGTCGTTGATTTCGACGTCTACGCGCCGGCGGCGCCGGGCGAGGACTTTCACGCCGCCTGGGTGCGGTTCCAGGACGACATGCGGGACCGTCCGCTGGTGTGGAGTCCGCGTTACGGCGGCCATTGGATCGTCACCCAGGGCCGCGACGTGTTCGACGTCTACAACGACACCGCGCGGTTCTCGTCAGCCGCCAACACGGTGCCACCGGCCACCCGTCGCGCGCCGCTGGGCGCCATTGTGCTAGACCCGCCCGACCACGCGCCGTTCCGCGCCTTCCTCGACGAAGCCCTGTCGCCCCGCGTCGTGCGCGACCTGGCGCCGGGCGTACGGGACCTGGCGACCTCGCTGATCGAGGGGTTCAAGCCGAGGGGTGGGTGCGAGTTCATCACCGAATTCGCCGATGTGCTGCCTTTGACGGTCTTCCTCAACCTTGTCAATATCCCGCTGAACGACCGGCTGATGCTGGCGCGCTGGGCCTCGGCCGTCACCAAGGTCACCGACATCGCCGTACGCGACGACGCCTCGCGCAGCCTGAGGACCTATCTGCGACCGCTGATCGCCGCGCGACGAGAAAGGCCCGGCGATGACGCCCTGAGCCGCATTTTGCAGGCTCGCATCGATGGCCGGCCGATCACCGACACCGAGGCGGTCGGCGCCTGCGCCCACCTGATGATCGCCGGCCTGGACACGGTCTCGTCGCTGCTGGGCTTCATCTTCAGGTTCCTGGCGGACAATCCGGACCACCGCCGCGCCCTCGTCGAATCGCCCGGGCGCATCCCCGCGGCGGTGAAGGAAATGATCCGGCGTTTCCCTCTGGTGGTGATG
>CAIQDO010000543.1 GCA_903870555.1 uncultured Caulobacteraceae bacterium | reverse complement strand
TGCCGCTTCACCACCACCGTCGGCGGGGACGTCACCGAGCACCCGGTCGACGGCAAGCCGACCTACGCCGCCCAGCTCGATCACCTGCACGCGGTGATCACCGGCGCCGAACCGCCGCTCACGGGTGGCCCGGACGCTGTCGCCAACATGGCCGCCATCGACGCCATCTACGCAGCGGCGGGGCGGCCCTGAGGGCCTAACGCCCGACGAACTTCGCCGGCCGGCGTTCGAGGAAGGAGGCGACGCCTTCCTTGTGGTCGGCGGATTTGAAGGCGGCGGACATGGTCTCGACGTGGACGGCCATGTGCTCGGCCAGGGTCCGCTCCAGACCCTTCCACACCAGATCCTTGATGTGGCGGATCGAGAAGGGTGAGGAGTTGAGGTAGCGGCGGGCCTCGGCCAGGGCGGCGGCCTGGAGGTCTTCCGGCTCGACGATCTCGGCGGCGTAGCCGATCTCCGTGGCCTCGGCGGCGCTGAGGAAATCGCCGCTGTAGAGCAGACGCAGGGCCCGGTGCGGGCCGATGATGCGCGGCAGCAGCCAACTGCCGGCGCCGGTGTCGGGCACCAGGCCGCGATGGGCGAAGTTCCAGGCGAAGCGGGCGCGGTTGGTGACGATGCGCACGTCGCACTGGCTGGTGAATTCCGCGCCCATGCCCACGGCATTGCCGTCGATGGCGCCGATCACCGGCTTGGGACAGGAGACCAGCGGCCACCACTTGCCGACCTCATGGGCCGTGCCGCGTACGCCGCGCGTCTCGCCGGGAATGGTGGCCAGATCCGCCAGGTCGGTGCCGGCGCAGAAACTGCCGCCCGCGCCGGTGACGATCAGCACGCGCACCGCGTCGTCCGCGCCCGCTTCCGCCACCTTGTCGATGAAGGCGCCGAGCATGGCGTAGGTCATGGCGTTGCGCTTCTCGGCGCGGTCGATGGTCAGGGTGGCGATGCCGTCGGCATCGACGGCGTATTTGATGTGGTGCGCGGTCATGGGGGCCTCCTCCGGGGCGTTTTCTTGGGCCCAGAGAACGCACATTTCCCTTAAGAGAACCAAGCCCCCTCCGCCGCCGCTCTGACCCATCATGACCGAGGCGGAATGGATGGCGAAGAACGCCCCGATGCTGCGTGGCGAGACGCGGGCCACCGCGTGGGAGCGCGGGCCTTCGGTGAAGCAAGCGAAATGGGCCTTGGAAGGTCTGAAGGCATTTCGGGATGCGCAGACTGAAGACCGATAGGCTGATAAACTCCAAAGAGCGCGCTCCCCTAGGAATCGTCGCCGCTCAATCCGCCGCGGGCCCCAGCGCCTGGGCCGGGATGTAGGCGCGGCAACGGTCGTGCGACCAAGCCTCCCATTCGAACATCTCGAACATCGCCATGTCTTCGGCGTCCAGGGGATTCCCCTCGATCTCCTGCAGGCCGATGCCTTCAAGACGCCGCTCGCAGGTCGTCTTAACTTCGGATGGCTTGAGACGACGGCCGATCAGCACGATGCAAAACTATCATCGGTTCGGCGTCAACGCGAGATTTCGACGGTCTCTTCGCGGACGGGTGTATCCTGGGGCTACCCCGGCGAAGCCACCCGCGCGTCCAGCGCTCGCGCAGCTGCGACGAGTCTTTTGTCGAGCGTCACCAGGATGTCGTCTCGCCGCCGGCAGACCGCCGCGTGCAGGGCGTCCGGCGCCCTCAGGCCGAGGTCGAAACGCCGGACAAACAGGCTGGCCTGGCGGAAATCGGTGGCGGTGATGTCCGCGCCGATCGTCACGCTCTGGCGCCAGGCGTCGAAGGCGTGAAGGAGGCCCTCCGCCGCCGCCGTGGCGCCGATCAGGCCCAGTCTCACCAGACGCGACACCGCCAGGCGACTTCCGCCGTCGCGAAATCGCCGACGACGAGGGGCTCGGGGGTGTTGGCCAGGAAATCAGTCAGGGCGGCGCTCGACGCTTCCTCGACCAGGGTAGGGAGAATGGCGCCACGCGTCGAGGTAGAGACTCAAGCGGCGCCCTCTGCGCCTGTCAGGGCCGCCAGCGGCCTTTAGCCGACAACGGCGGCGCAGTTGATCTCGACCACTCGCGAGACTCACGGTTGCGCCCAGGGCCTCGACGGCGACGCGGGCCGCCTGGGCGGGGACGTTGCCCGCCAAGATGATTGTCATCGGTCGTCCCTTCCAAACGTGCGCCATCGGGCCTGGCCTGGCCTGACCTTCTGCCTTTTGGGGCGGGGGTGTGCTAAGATGCCAAAATGAATCTGGTTCTGCCTATTCCCGACGATATCGCCGCGAGTCTCGGCGCAAACGGTGACATCGTGCGACAAGCGCTCGAAGGCTTGGCGCTGGAATCCTATCGCGCCGGCCGCTTGGGCAAGGCCGAGCTGCGCCGGATGCTCGGCCTGGAGCGCTTGGAGGTGGATGGTTTCCTCAGGGCGCACGACGTCTATGATCCAATCACTTTCGAGGATGTGGAGCGCGACATTCGAGATCTTCAAAGTCTCCGGCTCTGAGGCTTCGTGCGCATCGTCGTCGCTGACACGACCCCTTGAACTATCTGATCCTGATCCATCAGATCGAGCTACTGCCGAGGCTCTTTGAGGCGGTGTATATCCCGCAAATCGTTGGCACGGAGTTGTCGGCGAGCCGGGCGCCGCAAATCGTCCGCGACTGGATCGCGGCGCCGCTTTCCTGGCTTATGGTCGAACCCACGCCCATGGCGCTCGCGCTCGCACCGCATTTGGATGCGGGCGAGCGAGCCGCGATCGACCTGGCGGCCCAGCTCAAGGCGGACATAATCCTCATCGATGAGCGCCCGGGCGCGGCAGCGGCGCTGGCCCATGGCTTTCGAGTTACCGGGACGTTGGGCGTTTTGAGCGAGGCGGCGGCGATCGGGCTGGTTGATCTGCGCGATGCCCTTCGCCTTTTGACGGCGACAAACTTCCGTGTCGCACCAGAGCTGATCAGGACGCTGCTTGCCAGATATACGGAGGGACAATGAACCCGCTCGTCCCGCCCGCCAGATTCGAAACACGGCCAGTGATCGTCCTGGCGGCCGGCGCGAATGCGCATGTCGGCTTTCTGGAATTCTTCGCCGCCTCGATCCGCAACACCCGAACGCGCCGGGCCTGCGCCGACGCTGTGGGCGACTTCCTGGCCTGGTGCGGGGCCAAGGGCGTCGCAATTTCGTAAGGTGTCACCGAAATTACGACATCATTCGCATCAAGCACGGCGCGCAAAGGCCGGACCCCTAACCGACAAACGTCCCGCCATTGGCCTGGATGATCTGCCCCTGGACGAAGCGTGAGCCCTCGCCGGCCAGGAAGGCCACGACCTCGGTGTAGTCGTCGTCCTCGCTCATCCGCCCGGAGGGATTGGATCGCGCGGCGCGCTCGAAGACCTGCTCGGCGGCGGCCTCGCCGCCGACCATCGCCGCCACCGAGGTCGTCCGCACCAGCCCGGGCGCGACGCCGTTGATCCTTATGCCCAGCGGCGCCAGCTCCATCACCAGATAGCGGATCAGGCTCTCGGCCAGGGCCTTGCCGACTCCCAGGGCGCCGTAGCGCGGGGAGGCGGCGCGCGCGCCGGCGCTGGAGATGAAGATGATGCTGGAGCCGCGGGCGAGGCGCGGCAGGGCGGCCTGGACGAGGTAGAGCAGGGACAGGCCATTGGTCTCGACCGCGCGGGTGAAGCGTTCCGGGTCGGCGCCCAGCAGGGTGGTCGGGTAGATCATCGCCGCGCTGTGAACCAGGCAGGTGATCGGCGCGCCGCTCGGCCCGCAGGCGGCGACAAGCTCGGCCGCCCCGGCGGGCGTGCCGATATCGGCACGCGCCATAGCGACCGTGGCGCCCAGGGCCTCGACCGCGACGCGGGCGTCCTGGGCGGCGGCCTCGTCGGCGTGGTAGCCGAGAACCAGGGTCTCGCCAGGGCCGGCCAGCCGCTTGGCTATGGCCAAGCCGATGCCTTTCGTTCCGCCCGTCACGACGATTGTCATCTGTGATCCTCTCCACGTCCGCGCCTTCACGTCGGCATGTCGTGCACGGTCCCGAATTTCCCGAAAAGTAAAGCGGGGAACGCCTGGACGTTGTCTGCGTTTGCTCCCGGCGGTTTCACCTACGGCTACACCGACGGCACGACGATGACCGCGTTCGACACCGGCAGCGTCGCCGGTCGCCCCTCGTCGTCGCCTGACGGTCGCTCGTCCCGCCGAAGGCGGGGCGGAGGATTGGCCGCCGTGGCCCATCATCGGAAAACGTCCTCAGATAAAGTCTCGCCACTCCCATCGAAATGCGCTTGGATCGCAATCCGAGCCTGGGCGCCAACGACCTGGACCGGGAGGAGCCTCACGATGAAGTTCGGCGTTTTCTATGAGCATCAGCTGCCCAAGCCCTGGGCCCCGGGTGACGAGGCCAAGCTGTTCCACGACGCCCTCGAACAGGTGGTGCTGGCTGATCGGCTGGGTTTCGACCACGCCTGGGAGGTCGAGCATCATTTCCTCGACGAATATTCCCATTCCTCGGCGCCGGAGGTGTTCCTGGCCGCCGCCGCCGCCCTGACGAAGACCATCCGGCTGGGCCATGGCATCCGCCAGGTGATCGCCAACTACAACCATCCCGCACGCACCGCCGAGTGCCTGTCGACGCTGGACATCATCTCCCACGGCCGGGTCGATTTCGGCATCGGCGAGGGGGCGACGCGGCTGGAACTGGGCGGCTTCCATATCCCGGCGCGGGAGAAGCGGGCCATGGCGCTGGAGTCGGCCGAGCAGATCGCCAACATGATGGCGCTCGATCCCTATCCGGGCTTCGAGGGCAAGAGCTTCTCCATGCCCTGCCGCAACGTCCTGCCCAAGCCGATGCAGAAGCCGCACCCGCCGATGTGGATGGCCTGCACCAATCGCGACACGATCCGGATCGCCGCCTCGATCGGCGTCGGCGCCCTGGCCTTCTCCTTTGTCGACCCCGAGGAGGCCAAGGCCTGGTCGGAGATCTACTACGGCATCATCAAGTCCGACGCCTGCAAGCCGATCGGTCACACGGTCAACGCCAACATCGCCATGGTGTCGAACTTCTCGATCCACCATGATCGGGCCGAGGCCATCCGCCGGGGACACGAGGGTTTCGAGTTCTTCGGCTACGCCCTCAATGCCCTGGTCGCCCACGACACCATTCCCGGCCGTACCAACCTGTGGAACGAATATCTGGCCCAGCGCGGCGACCGCACCGAACAGGTGATCGCCGCGGCCGAGGGGCAGGGCGCCCTGTCGACCGGCATAGGCACGCCCGGCGACATGCGCCGCCACCTGACCGCCTTCGAGGCCGCCGGGGTGGATCAGGTGATCCTGATGCAGCAGGCGGGCCGCAACAAGCACGCGCACATCTGCGAATCGCTTGAGCTGTTCGCCGCCGAGGTGATGCCGGAGTTCAAGGCCCGCGTCGCCGAGCGCGAGGCCCGCAAGGCGGCCGAGCTGGCGCCGTTCATCGAGGCGGCCCTGGCGCGCAAGGACTGGATGAAGCCCCTGGCCGACGACGAGATCCC
>CAIQDO010000542.1 GCA_903870555.1 uncultured Caulobacteraceae bacterium | reverse complement strand
GGCTCGAACCTGTCGGCCCTGTGGATCCTGATCGCCAACGGCTGGATGCAGAACCCGGTCGGCGCCGCCTTCAATCCCGACACCATGCGCATGGAGGTGACCGACTTCGCCGCGGTGCTGTTCAACCCCGTCGCCCAGGCCAAGTTCGTCCACACGGTCGCCGCGGGCTACGTCACCGCCTCGGTGTTCGTGCTCGGGGTTTCGGCCCTGATGCTGCTGGCCGGCAAGTCGCCGCGGGTGGCCCGGCGGGCGTTCGCGGTCGCGGCCGCCTTCGGCCTGGCCGCCTCCACCTCCGTCGTCGTGCTTGGCGACGAGAGCGGCTACGCCCTGACCGACAACCAGAAGATGAAGCTCGCCGCCCTTGAGGCGATGTGGGCCACCGAACCCGCGCCGGCCGGCCTGACAGCCATCGGCTTTCCGGACCTGAAGACCCGCACCACCAAGGCGGCGATCAAGATTCCCTATGTGCTCGGCCTGCTCGCCACCCACAGCCTCGACAAGCCGGTGGTCGGCATCCTCAACCTCGTGGCCGTGGCCGAGACGCGGGTGGAGAGCGGCGTCATGGCCTATGACGCCCTTCAGACCCTCAAGACCGCGCCGAACGACATTGTCGCGCGGGGCCGGTTCGAGATGCATCGCAAGGACCTCGGTTATGGCCTGTTGCTGAAGCGCTATGTCGCCGATCCCCGTACGGCGACCCCCGCCCAGGTGTCGAAAGCGGCCTGGGACACCGTACCCGACGTGCCGGTGATGTTCTGGGCGTTTCGCTTTATGGCCGGGATAGGCTTCCTGCAGATCGCGGTGTTCGCGGCCGCCTTCGTCCTCGTCAGCCTGCGCAAGGAGCCGAAATGGCTGCTGCGGACCGCGGTGCTGATCCTGCCCCTGCCCTGGATCGCCTGTGAATCCGGTTGGGTTCTGGCCGAGCTCGGCCGGCAGCCCTGGGCGGTGGAGGGCGTATTGCCCACCTTCCTGGGCGCCTCAAGCCTGAGCGTGGCCCAGGTTTGGACCACCATCGTCGGCTTCACCGTCCTCTACAGCACCTTGCTGGTCATCGAGGTCGGGCTGATTGTCCGCACGATACGCCGCGGCCCCTACACCCATGCTGAACAGCCCGCGCCCGCGCCCGTCGCGCGTGCGCGTCTCGCGCCGGCCGAATAAGGACAGAAGTGATGTCGCTTCCCCTCGACTACGCAACCCTCAGGGTCATCTGGTGGGCGCTGATGGGCGTGCTGCTGATCGGCTTCGCCCTTACCGACGGCTTCGATCTCGGGGTGTCGGCCCTGCTGCCTTTCGTCGCCCACGACGATCGCGAGCGGCGGATGGTGATCAACACCATCGGCCCCACGTGGGAGGGCAACCAGGTATGGTTCATCCTCGGTGGCGGGGCGATCTTCGCCGCCTGGCCTTTTGTCTACGCCGTCAGCTTCTCGGGCTTCTACCTGGCGATGTTCGCCGTGCTGGCTTCGCTGATCTTGCGGCCGGTGGGCTACAAATACCGCTCCAAACGTCCATCGATGGCCTGGCGGACGAGCTGGGACTGGGCCCTGTTCGTCGGCGGCTTCGCCCCGGCCCTGGTGTTCGGCGTCGCTGTCGGCAACGTGTTGCAAGGCGTTCCCTTCCGTCTCGACAGCGACCTGCGCGCAACCTACGCGGGAACGTTCCTCGGCCTGTTCACGCCCTTCACCCTGGTCTGCGGCCTGCTGTCGGTGGCCATGCTGGTCACCCACGGCGCCGCCTGGCTGACGATCAAGGCCGAACATGGCCCGGTTCGCGACCGCGCCCGGACGTTCGGTTCGATCGCCGCCCTCGCCGCCGTGGCCCTGTTCGCGGTCGGCGGGGCGTTCGTCGCCCTGGGCGGCCTGGGCTTCCGCCTGGAGGGCGCGGTCGACCTGGCCGGGCCGTCCAACCCCCTGCGGTCGGTCGCCGTCGCCGCGCCCGGCGCCTGGATGGACAATTTCGCGACATGGCCCTGGCTATGGGCCGCGCCCGTTCTCGGCTTCGCCGGCGCCCTGCTGACCTTCGTCGGCATTCGCGCCGGGCGTGAGGCGCCCGCCTTCGCCGGCTCGTCGCTGTCGGTGCTGGGCATCATCGCCACCGTCGGCTTGGCGATGTTCCCCTTCATCCTTCCCAGCAGCCTCGATCCCCGCTCCAGCCTGACGGTGTGGAACGCCTCCTCCAGCCACCTGACCCTGTTCATCATGCTGGTGGTGACGGTGATCTTCCTGCCGCTGATCCTGCTTTACACCGGTTGGGTCTACCGGGTGTTGTGGGGCCGCTCCACGACGGCCGCCCTCGCCACCAACCCCGACCTCTACTGAAACCGGAGAAACGGCATGTGGTATTTCACCTGGGTGCTCGGCCTGGGCCTGGCGGTGGCCTTCGGCGTCCTGAATGGCATGTGGCTGGAGTTCCAGTCGCGCGACACGGGCGACGACGGCGAGGACGACGCCTGACTCTGTCGCTAGCTCGTAAAGATGTCCGGTTTTTGTAGCTCGTGATCTGTCCGCTTCGTTCTTGCTGTG